>HF992501.1 GCA_000436695.1 Prevotella sp. CAG:1185
CGAATTTATTGATTGGCAACTTGCGGACATTCATTTAAAATTATATGCCATCAGCCTTTTTACTATACCTGAAGTGGTTTTAGATTTCTGTTCCTTCAAAATATATGGATCCATGTAGTCAATGGCAATGTGCATGGCATCATTTATTTTAATTAGTCGGAAACTCTTTACATCTGCAAAATATATTGTATCGTACTCTGCTTTAAATTGCACGTATTGCTCCACCCTGTCTTCATAGATAATTAAATATGGTATGCGTTTAATGGCATTATAAAGAGTGATGACACCCAAGAACAATCCACCTCCTCCAAAAAATATCACACTTAGACAGCCGACGATAATATTAAATACAAACTTACGAGATTCATTATCATCAGTTATCATATATACTCCACCTACTGCAAAAAGCATGCAGCATAGAAACAACAACAGATTTTTCCAATAACTTTGGTATATTTTTATTTCAGTTTCCATCATCATATTAGTCCAATAACTCCCATCCGTCCCATCCCCCTTGACAGACAAAAAAAAGAGTCCCGG
>HF992502.1 GCA_000436695.1 Prevotella sp. CAG:1185
TCATATTTATAAAATTAATTTTGAACAGTTACTTATAAGTAAAAAGAGGAAAGCATTTATGGTATTTTGCTTTCCTCTTTCTATTTTTATCATTCGTAACGCATGGATTTTGCGGGATGTATTCTCGATATTAAGAAACTTGGCGCAATTAAGACAAAGACACTGATAAGTAGAGTTGCTATATTGAGAATCACTATCAGTGGAATGTTAATTTCTACAGGAACAGTCTTTACATAATATGTTGAAGGATCAAGTGTTACCATACCTGTGACATTTTGTATAATAACCAATCCTAGACCTATAACATTTCCAATAATCATGCCTTTGCCAATAATAAAGACGGCAAACCATAAAAATGTTTTGCGTATGGTCTTATTCTTTGCACCGAGAGCTTTAAGTACGCCTATCATGTTGGTACGTTCAAGAATTATTATCAGTAACCCTGAAATCATGGTAAAGCCGGCAACACAAAGCATTAGTGCTAATATTATCCAGACATTCAAGTCAAGAAGATCAAGCCATGAGAATATCTGTGGATTTGATTCTTGAATGGTTTCCGATGAATAAGTTTCTCCATAAGAGTCTGTAGTACGATTTACTTTAGAAACTAAGATATCTTCAACATCGTTAACTTTATTAAAATCGTTTACAATAATCTCAGCTCCTGTAACTTGATCATTATTCCATCCGTTAAGGCGTACAGCTGTGTAAAGATCTGTAAAACATATTGTTTTGTCGTATTGAGTCAGATTTGTCTGATAAATACCAGAAACAAGAAAACGTCTCATCCTAACATTGTCATTATCAATAAAGTATGCAAAAACCTTATCTCCGGTCTTTATTTTAAGCATATCTGCCATTATTTTTGATATAACAATCTTATTATGACTTGTTTCATCGCTAAATGTCGGGATACAGCCGCTTACCATATTATTGTGAATAAATGTGGTGTCATATTCAGCTGCAATACCTTTGAATGCAACACCTAAAAAGTCGATGTCTGTTTTTAATATGCCTTGTTTCAGTGCATACCTTTGCACATGTCTCACTCCATTAACCGAACGCAACACTTTTGTCATGCTGTCATTTATTGCTATAGGTCTTTGTCCATTGCCGTGTATTGTCATAAAATTTGCGACGGTGATATGTGAACCAAAACCTATAACTTTGTCACGTATAGTATGTTTAAAGCCCAATACTATACAGACAGAAACTATCATTACGGCCAAGCCTACCGCAACACCAGCGGTTGCTATTCTGATGGCCGGTTTGCTGACTTTCTGTTGTGCGTCATTATCTGAATAAATGCGCTTTGCTATGAAAAGTGGTAAATTCATTCCTCGTCTACCCTCCCTGGATAAGCTTCTAGTGCTTTTCTAAGTATGAAAAGCGCACGTACTAAATCTTCTTTTTTCAAAACATAAGCTATGCGCACCTGATTATATCCGGCTCCTGGAGTTGTATAAAAGCCTGATGCAGGTGCCATCATCACTGTCTCACCTTCGTAATTAAATTTTTCTAGGCACCAGCGGCAGAATTTTTCACTGTCATCAACCGGAAGTTTTGCCACTGTATAGAATGCACCCATTGGTATAGGTGAATAAACTCCCGGAATACGGTTAAGCCCGTCTATAAGACATTTACGGCGGTCAACATATTCATCATAAACATTACGATAGTATTCTTCTGGAGCGTCAAGTGATGCTTCAGCTGCTATCTGTCCTATCAATGGCGGTGACAGACGAGCCTGGCAAAATTTCATCACAGCTTGGCGTACTTCTTGATTCTTTGTAATCAGTGCGCCTATGCGTATTCCACATTCACTATATCTCTTGCTTACAGAATCGATAAGTACTACATTCTGTTCAATTCCTTCAAGATGGCATGCACTAATATATGGAGATCCTGTATATATATATTCTCGATACACTTCGTCTGAAAAGAGATAGAGGTCATACTTCTTTACGAGATCTCTTATTTGATGCATTTCTCGGCGTGTATAAAGATAGCCTGTAGGATTGTTCGGGTTGCATATAAGTATCGCTCGTGTGCGGTCGTTGATTAATTCTTCGAACTTTTCCACTTTTGGCAACGAAAATCCCTCTTCTATAGTTGTCGCTATTGTTCTTATTTTTGCGCCGGCTGATATTGCAAAAGCCATATAGTTGGCGTAGGCAGGTTCAGGAACAATTATTTCATCTCCAGGATTCAGACATGACATAAAAGCAAAAAGTACAGCTTCGCTTCCACCGCATGTTATTATTATATCATCCGGAGTTACGTTAATATTATATTTTTTGTAGTAATTTACTAGTTTTTTTCGATAGCCAAGATATCCTTGCGATGGTGAATATTCAAGGATATTTCTGTCAATATTACGTATAGCTTCAAGTGCTACCTCCGGAGTCGGCAAATCTGGCTGTCCTATGTTAAGATGATAAACTTTTATTCCACGATTTTTTGCTTCTGCCGCTAAAGGTGCCAATTTTCTGATTGGCGATTCCGGCATTTCTAATCCGCGTACTGATATTTGAGGCATAATCTTAAATACTTTGTATTTTCTGATAAAATTGATGCAAACTTACATAAAAAAAACGAATTAAGAACCATTAAGTATGATTATTTCGTAATTCAATATTTTTTATGTAAGTTTGTCTTGTCAATTAAAGAAATTCCATGAAACTCCGAAACGCAAAATTCTTCCATTTAACGGATAGTGCGGTACTA
The DNA here is from genome assembly GCA_000436695.1 of Prevotella sp. CAG:1185. GTDB lineage: Bacteria > Bacteroidota > Bacteroidia > Bacteroidales > Bacteroidaceae > Prevotella. Next base: position 2,728 of record HF992502.1, read on the forward strand.
GAAAATAATCACCCGTACTGGCATTAACATGACTCATCATAATGAAGAAACGTGTGTGCTTCAAGTGTAAGTTTGCATATACGTTAACGTATGGATAATTTCCAACTTCCACATTGTTTTCTCCATTATCTTGCACGGTATATTGTCCAAGTGCCGGGCTGTAGTCTAATGCATGATATTTTGTAAAGTAACGCATATCGGCGCCAAGATCGACGCTAAGCACACGTGCAATTTTGAATTTGAAGTAAAGATTTGTATATATGTTCAACATTGGAACAGGTAATACATCTTCGTTGCTTGATTTCTGGTAAGTTATTTGGTTTTCCCAATTGAGTGGACCCAATTTGAAGTCTTGGGATAATTGCAATGTGATTAAGTTTATATTTCCGGCACATTGTTTTACAGTAACAGTGTTTCCAGATCGTCCATAATCTTCTGTTACGGTATATTTTTGTGCAAGATAAGTATAATCTTTTAAATCGTCAACTGCTACTCTCAATGTTGTGCGTGTACGTTTCAATGAGAAGATGCCTTCAATACGGCTTCTGATCTCCTTGCTCAATCCGTTATTGTCCCACCAATAATGCTTAGAGTGATAATGGCGATAATAGAAAGTAGGATTTAAACGATAGAAAAACATACGTGCGGCTAGCGTTACCGTATCATTGAACAGACGGAAGTTTAAGTCTGCGTTAGCATCAATTTTCAGTTGTCCGGCATCCTCACCTGTAAGCCAAGTCTCAGCAGTTACACCATAATGCAGCATTGTTCCCTGAGTCTTAGTCAATTGGCCTCCTATGCTTAAGTTATGTTCATTATACGTACTTGTACCTCCTACGGAATCAGGAAGACTGAAATGGCGTAAGTCTGATGTGATAAATGCTCTCAAGCCTGCTTTTGCCCATTTGTTGAAACCTTCAAGCAGTGCAATTGCAAATGTATTTTTTAAAGAATAATGAGTTGTCTTATCGTAAATAGAGTCACCTGTGAATTTTTCGTTTACAGGGAACGTATTAGCATAATAGTTCTCAGGAGTCTTATATGCTTGATATATGCGGTTGTAGTTGTCAAATTTCATTGTATGAATGAAACTTGTCACTGGCACGTATTCATCTTTCATCCATGTCGTGTCTACATTGGCAATATCGTTCTTGTCAGACTTGTTAAGAAGACTGTCTGCTGCAGTTTTATCGAGTGCTATTCTGTTTCCTTTTGTCGTAGTCGTATCAGCTGGTTCGTCACCTGCAATTTTTGCATTGTCTGGACGTCCTGAAAATGTCTTTTTCTCTTCATACGACTCTTCATCAAATTCACGTCCTTCCTTTTTCGCTTTTTTTCTGGCTTCTTCTTTTGCTTTATCAGCTTCGTTTTCCTTTTGCGAAGCAATGGCAAATTTTCGTGCAGCAATTTCTTCTTCAGTCATTTTCACTTTTCTTGTGAAGCCTAAATTATAACGGTGTGTGAAAAAGATATGCTGATTGTCATTTCTGTTCCAGTTCTGTTCTAATACAGTCGGTATTTCACTCTCTCTAAAATTATCATCAAAAGTTTCAGGATGTGTGATGTATCTGTCGTCAGTGATACCACCATTTTCAGTTATTTTTTGATGATTAGTTGAGAGAAGAATATGGGCATTATACTTGTCGCCGAGATAAGAGCCGTACATAGTATAATTGAAATGTGATGTACTCTGGTTCTGATAATATCCACGTCCGTAGATATAGTCGAATTTAAAGCCTACACCGATCTTCTTTCCTGCATTTACTCCGAACAATGCTTTAAAATGGTCCTCACCATTAGTTCTGTCTCCGCATTCATTGTAAGAAAGATTTGTTATAGGTGAGAGCGTATTTGTAAAGAGAAACTTATTTACCGGTGTTATGAAATAATCATATGGCTGTGTAAATATGAATTGTTCGGGCTCACTTCTGTCAATGAATATACGACTAATGCGTGGTGCGCCTAAATTTCCTGTTGTATTGTATTCCCCACGTAAACCTGTTGTAAATATAGAGTTCATATACATATGCTGCATAGTGTCTGGAACAGCAGCAGTGCGCTCTCCGAACCGTTCGTCTACAGTCCAGACCTTCAAGCCTTTTGGTATTTCCTTATTGGCTGATGAAAGAGAGTCTTTACGTGAACCCGTATTTGAACCGGCTTGCATGAAGTTACCGTTGTCTGTCAATTGATTGTAATTCTGAGAAAATGCTGACAGACAAAATAATAATGAAAATAATCCAACAAATAGTTTTTTACTCATTTTATGAAGCGAAAAACACATTCTACAATTTTAAATAACATTGATGACAATATCACTATAGTTCCTGTCTGATGGTCTACCTTAAAATATATAGCCATCCCTATTAATGCACCTAGCATAAATATTATATTAAGGATATTGCGCAATACAATATATCGCTCACCTCTGTTTCTATGTCTTTCAACAGAATTTTCTTGCTTTTCGTTATTTATATCGGTAATCATTGAATTCTATTTTAATATTGGTAAAATATCCTATTTTAGGACGGTAGATTTTATTTCGTCAAAAATATAATTCTTGCGGTCTATAGTCTTTCTCCTAAATTTAGCAGAACCTGGCAATAAACGTGTTTTTTTCTTGTTAAGTGCATTTTTGTCATTTATCCATTCTTCTGCCATATAAACATGATCTCCACTGCTACGTTCTTCGTCATATTTATAGGATATTCTTCCCATTGTGACAGTAAGATGATTGTCTTTACAATATGTAATTAATGTGTAATTAAATTTTGTTCTGTCGAGTGAAAGTAATTTATCTGTAAAAACAAGCCATTCTTTAGCACTTACAACTATTATGTTTTCTTGCTTATTAATAAGAGATATTCTACTACCCTCAAGCTGATTTTCTTCTTTGGTAAATTTCGTAAAGTAGTTGAACATTATGTCATATATTTCCTGAGCACTTTTCCCGGGAACATCAATATCCAACTTCCATTCTACCTTACCATTTACTTCAGGAACGGCACCGGCAAGGTATTCGGCATCGGGATCCTCTTTTTTTACAGACACGTCATTTTTAACGTCATTTGCCGAAACAGGGGCTTCCCAAACGCCCTGTGACCATCCTGCCATTGGAATTAAGCATGCCACAAGGATAAAAATCAGTTTCATATAAATAATTATTTTTGCAAAATTAATAAATTAAAAATTACAGACATAATAATAAGCATAATTTAACAACTTACAATATGGAGCCAAAACTTTAGGTTGTTGCATGATTAATTATTATTATTGAATCATTCAAGTTGTATGACATTGTCGACTAATGATTAATTATTTCTTTTGGTCGAGCATATTTTGAAGACGGATAAGTTCATCCCTAAATTGTGCTGCTTGAATGAAATCAAGCTCTTTTGCTGCTTTTTTCATCATCCTTTGAGTGTTGGCAATACTTTTTTCAAGTTGTTCTTTACTCATTTTTACGATAATTGGGTCAGCGGCAAATGCTGCATGTTCTTCTTCTATGTAAGGCTTGTATGTATGCTCTTTTTTAGGCATATCTACTACTGTGGCTGTTCCTAAAGTGTCGTGCTTGATAGCCTTCATTATTTGTTTTGGAGTTATGTGGTGCTCTTCGTTATATCGAAGCTGCTTTTCTCTGCGTCGTAACGTTTCGTCTATTGTCATTTGCATACTGGCAGTGATACGGTCGGCATACATTATCACTTTGCCATTGACATTTCTGGCAGCGCGTCCTGCCGTCTGTGTTAATGATCTGTGTGAGCGCAAAAAGCCTTCTTTATCTGCATCTAGTATAGCTACAAGTGAGACTTCTGGCAGGTCAAGGCCTTCACGCAGCAGATTCACGCCTACCAGCACATCGAAAACACCTTCACGTAAATCGTTCATAATCTTCACTCTGTCGAGTGTGGCGACATCGCTATGTATATAGTTGGCCTTAACTCCGTGATTTAAAAGATACTCGGTCAGCTCTTCTGCCATGCGTTTGGTTAATGTTGTTACTAATGTCCTCTCACCCTTTCCGTTTCTTTCAATAATTTCTTCCATCAAATCATCAATTTGATTTTCGCTAGGTCGGACTTCAATCTCGGGATCAAGCAATCCTGTAGGACGTATCACTTGTTCAACAACTACACCTCCGGCTTCGGACAACTCATAATCAGCAGGTGTTGCAGAAACATATATTACTTGATGTATCATAGAATGAAACTCATCAAATTTCAAGGGCCTGTTGTCAAAGGCTGCCGGAAGGCGGAATCCATATTCCACTAAGTTTGTCTTTCTGGCTCTGTCACCTCCGTACATGGCACTTATCTGTGGAACGCTTACATGGCTTTCGTCTATTACCATTAAATAGTCTGATGGGAAAAAATCTAAAAGGCAATAAGGTTTTTGGCCTGCTTCACGTCCGTCGAAATACCTGGAATAATTTTCTATTCCGGAGCAATGACCAAGTTCCTTTATCATCTCCATATCATATTCAACACGTTCCTTAATTCTCTGAGCCTTAATATGATCTCCAATTTCATTAAAGTAATCAATTCGTTTAACTAAGTCGTCTTGAATATTACGGATAGCCTGTTCCGTCTGCTCTTTGGATGTAACAAACAGATTTGCAGGATAAATCTGGTAGCTGTCAAATGAATCAAGGCGATGAAAGTCGATAGGGTCAATTTCTTCGATGCTGTCAATCTCATCATCCCAAAATGATACTCTTAAGACATAATCACTGTAAGCCATAAAGACGTCAACCGTGTCTCCTTTAACTCTGAAATTACCTCTTCTCAGCTCTATGTCATTTCTAACGTACAAAGCTCCAACAAGGCTGCGTAAAAAGTCATTACGGTCTAACGTTTGTCCTTTCTTTAAGGATATAACACTTTTTGCCATTTCAACAGGGCCCCCCATACCGTAAATGCATGAAACAGATGATACTACAATGACATCTTTACGGCCTGACAATAAAGCAGAAACTGCGGATAAACGTAACCGGTCAATTTCTTCATTAATGGCGAGATCTTTTTCTATGTAAGTATCAGTCTGTGGCAGATAGGCCTCAGGCTGATAATAATCGTAGTATGATACATAATATTCAACGGCATTCTCAGGAAAGAAAGACTTCATCTCACTATATAATTGGGCTGCCAGTGTTTTGTTGTGGCTTAATATTAGTGTCGGTTTTTTTATGTTTGCAATGACATTTGCAATAGTAAACGTTTTTCCTGAACCGGTAACTCCTAATAATACTTGGGACTTTTCACCCTGTAGAACTCCTTCTGTGAGTTGTTTTATTGCTTCTGGCTGATCCCCGGTTGGCTTATAATCAGATACAAGTTTAAAGTCATTCATAAAATGGCAATATCATATAATTAAACGATATAAATGAGAGTGCAAAAATACAAATATTACGATTAATAGCTATAATAAATATATTTTTTCTTAAAAATAAGTTCAAAACCTTGTTACTTATTAGAATAATATGTACTTTTGTAAGCCAAATATAGAATCATGAAGAATAATATAATTATTTCCATATTTGCCATCGTACTGTTTTCAGGATGTGCACATGAATTCAACCAAGTTTATAAGTCACAAGACTATAATTATAAATATGAATATGCGAAAGAATGTTTCGCAAACGGCAAATATACACAAGCGATTTCTTTATTAGAAGAATTAGTTACAATTCAAAAAGGTACCGATAACGCTGAGGAGAGTTTATATATGCTTGCCATGGCGCAATTTTGTGACAAGGATTATGAAGGCGCAGCTATGACTTTTAAAAAGTATTCTAAGACTTATCCAAAAGGAATATATGCAGAAATGGCCTCTTTCTATATTGGTGAAAGTCTTTTTATGAGTACTCCTGAGCCTCGTTTGGATCAGACACAGACCGTTAATTCTATAGCAGCTTTCCAGGAATATCTTGATATATATCCTGAAGCCTCGTTAAAAAGTAAGGCTCAAAAGCGCCTGTTTGAGTTGCAGGATAAACTTGTAAAGAAAGAATTATATTCAGCACAACTTTATTATAATCTTGGTACATATTTCGGTAATTGTACGAGCGGAGGAAGTAATTACGAGGCTTGTATAATTACGGCTCAAAATGCAATAAATGATTATCCGTACAGTTCGTTACGTGAAGATTTTGCAGTTTTGATAATGAAAAGTAAATTCGAATTGGCTGAGCAAAGTGTTGAGTCAAAGAAAATAGACCGTTATAGAGACGCTGAAGATGAATGTTATGGATTCATTAACGAGTATCCAGATTCAAAGAATAAGTCTTTGGCTGAAAAATATATAGCATCTTGTAAGAAATATACAAAAGAAAAATAAATATAATAGAAGAATATGGACTACAAAAAATCAAAAGCACCCTCAAACACCGTAACGAGAAACATTATGGATTTATGCGATGAGACAGGCAACATTTATAAAAGTGTTGCAATCATCTCAAAGCGTGCAAACCAGATTTCAGTAGAAATAAAGCAAGACTTAAGTAAAAAACTTGCAGAATTCGCTTCATACAATGATAGTTTGGAAGAAGTATTCGAGAACAGAGAGCAAATCGAAATATCAAGATATTACGAGAAACTCCCGAAGCCTACTCTATTGGCTACTCAAGAATTCATTGACGGCAATATCTATTGGCGTGATGGACAGAAGGACAATCAAAAGGATATGCAATGATACAAAGAAAGCAGACGCTATTTTTGTTAGCAGCAGTAATATTAAGCGTTGTATGCCTGTGCTTGCCGTTAGGTCATTTTGCTGATGCAGGAAATTTGGGACAAAGTTCAGAATTGTATAATTTATGGATTATGCGGCCTGACGGAACTCATGATTATTCGGTCTGGGCTTTATTTGTAATATTGCTGATAACATGCCCCATAGCATTGATTGCTATATTTATGTATCACAACAGAATGGTTCAAAGCCGTTTTTGCTTGTTTAATATGTTATTAGTGTTAGGTTGGTATGTCGTTTATGCAGTGTTCGCATTAAATTTAAAGGAGTCAGCAGGACATTACAGCATATCTTTTTCTTCAATATTGCCATTAATATCTTTGATATTGTATTTCATGGCAAGAAGAGCCATATTGGCTGACGAAGCATTGGTTAGAGCTGCAGACAGAATAAGATAATTAAAAAAATAAATAGATTTTGAGAAGGATGGTTAGCAATGACCATCCTTTTATGTTAATAATATCCATGGCTTATTTGGGGTAATTTATAAAATTTCTTGTGATTTAATATGTGCGAAGACTGTTCTTTAATATATAATAAGGTATTATTGAAATAGAGTTTCATTGGAGAGTGTGGTGTGATAAATGCTATATGATACTTAAAATCATAGAAAATTTATATTTTTAGAAGATTTATTCATGTAAAATTTGCACAGAACAGAAAAAAGTATTATCTTTGCATCGCAAAAACAACGAAATGGTACCTTGGCCGAGCGGTTAGGTAACGGTCTGCAAAACCGTGTAGAGCAGTTCGACTCTGCTAGGTACCTCAAAAGGGAGATATCAAATATGATATTTCCCTTTTATTTTATTGTCTCATTGGCTCACTCGGTTAACATCGGGTGAGCCCTGTTTTGCTTGACAATATTTTAAGCCAATTATTTAAAGGTCTCTTGCTGTAATAGTATTTATACATAAAAAAATATGATTATTTTTGTTGCAGAAATATAAAAGATATATTTTTGCATTGTCGTACATAAAGTGTAAAATTATGTGGAAATATTATGCATTGTTATCTGCCGTGTTTGCCTCGCTGACAGCTATTTTTGCAAAAATCGGCATAAAAGGTGTGAATTCTGATTTAGCAACAGCAATAAGAACTACAATCATTTTATTGCTAACATGGGGTATTGTATTTTTTAGTGGTGTTGAAGATAGAATTAAAGATATTGGTCTTCAATCATGGGTGTTTATAATTTTGTCAGGTATAGCTACAGGTTGTTCTTGGCTGTTTTATTTTAAGGCATTACAAATTGGTTGTGCATCACGTGTTGCTCCTATAGATAAACTGAGTGTTCCAATAACAATATGTTTGTCATTCTTGATATTGAGGGAGCCTGTAAATTTTAAAACTATAATTGGCGGTTTATTAATAACAGGTGGTAGTATAATGTTGTTACTCAAATGAAAATATTGATTATTGAAGACGAAAAGGAACTTTCTGATAACATTGTAACATTTTTAAGTTCAGAGAACTATCTGTGTGAGCAGGCCTTTACTTGTGCAGATGCAAAAATGAAAGTGAATTTGTATGGATATGACTGTGTCATTTTAGATCTTATGCTGCCTGATGGTAATGGACTTGATTTATTAAGAAATATAAGGAATAATCATAATCAAGTTGGTGTTATAATAGTTTCGGCAAAAGATTCTATAAATGATAAAATAATAGGTTTAGAGGTTGGAGCTGATGATTATTTGTCAAAGCCTTTCAGTCTTCCTGAATTGAAAACACGTATATATGCAATAATACGTCGTAAACAATTTAATACAAATAACCTAATGTATAGTAATGGGGTTACAATTGATTTGCTTAAGAAAACCGTGAAGGTTGGTCCAAACATAATAACTTTAACAAGAACAGAATATGAACTTTTGTTATTTCTTATAAGTAATAAAAATAAAGTTATTTCAAAGCTTTCCATGGCTGAGCATTTAACTGGTGAAATGGCGGATATGCTTGATAATCACAATTTTGTATATACACATATTAAGAATCTTAAAGCTAAATTTGCAATGAATGGTTGTTCGGAATGTATAAAGAACATATATGGAACAGGATATAAATGGGTAGAGGAATGAAAAAAATAATCTCATAGATAAGACCATGATGCGATTCACAATTTGTGTGACGATTTTGATGCTATTGGCAACCCCATTATTTTATTGGCTTACAAAACATTATTATGCTGAAGATCTTATTCTAGTCATTGATACAATTAAATATGGACGTGATATACCTCCGCTTGATATTGAACGTGATATAATGCATGGAATAATGATACAGTTTGGCATGATAATATGCATTATAGGCATATCTGTGATATTGATAATGAAAAATATATCAGTAAAATTATGGACTCCATTTTATTATACTCTGAATGTAATTAACAAATTCAGACTTGAGGACAAAAACATTCCGGAATTGCCAGAAAATAATGTTAAAGAATTTACACAACTAAACAAGGCTGTAACAATACTGATGAAAAATAGTGTGATGAGCTATAATATACAAAAGGAGTTTACTGAAAATGCCTCGCATGAGATGCAGACACCTTTGGCAATCTTTCAAAGTAAACTAGATAACTTATTACAAGATGAACATCTTACAAAATACCAGGCAGAGACTATTCAGGATCTATACAATCTAACATTGCGTCTTACGCGTTTAAATAAGAATCTGTTGTTGTTGGCAAAAATAGACAACAACCAATATAATGATATGTCTGATATTGATTTAATTTCAGTATTAGATAGAATATTACCATTACTACAGTCTATTTCAGAAGGAATAGTCATAAAGAAAGATTTCAAATTACCTTCAATGATGCTAAGATGCAATTCATCTCTGCTAGAAAGCATGATAAATAATTTAATAGTAAATGCCACTACTGTCCAATAAAAGTTGGCTAATCG
>HF992503.1 GCA_000436695.1 Prevotella sp. CAG:1185
ATGCAGCCGACACGACCGATGCCGGCTGCGACTGGCGCACACTGCATAAGATTCACGTACACACGGCTCAGCAGCTGAAGTACCAGAACGCCCTGATGGACGCAATGGACGAAAACGCCCTTGCGCTAAAATACGCTATGGCGGCAAAAGACACGTTCAACGCCATAATCACACTGGAGCAGTGTTCCAATATTTACCTTAACCAAGGGATAGTAGACAAGGCTTTCGACATAAGGTCTAAACTGTACGGCATGTACATGAGGCATGGCTACGCCGAGGAAGCTGCAATATCACTTGGTCCACTTATAAGAATATTAGCTGAACGTGGCAACCTTGCAGAGTCAAAACGTTGTCTTGATATCTATGAAAAAGAAAGCGGACTGATAGACCGTAACGGAAACGTAGAGAAAGGACGTGAGGCCTATTATGCAAACAAGGGTATATACATGGCAAAAATTAACAATCTGGATTCTGCTGAATATTATTTCAGGAAATGCGCTGATGTTGTTGATTTATCAGATGTATTAAGAGATTGCCATGTCGGTATGTCTGATATCTATAAACGAAAACACGATCCCGACTCTGTCGCAAAATACGCAGAACTTGCCCGTATAACGACAGACTCGATGTACGCGGAAATGAACACCACGCACATACAGCAAATGCGGGCCATGTATGACTATAACGGATACAAGCTGTCAGCCGAGATATATAAAAGGAAAGCGCTAAGCGCAAGATTGACCACTATTATAACAGCCATCGTGGTGTCAATTTTAGCAATATGCGTAGCTATTTATATAAGAAAGAAAAGAAGGGTACGCAGGATGGAGGTTATAAAGTATGAAAGAAGCATAGCCGAACTTGAGAAGGCGCGCTTAGAGCTGTACACCGTAAACGAAAGTCAACAGGCTGAAATGGCACGGATGATTGATGAAAAGACTAAAGAAATAGAAAAGCAGAAAGAAACAAACGATATTTACTTACACGACATACAAGAATTAGAGCGGTCACGTGACGAACTTTATGACCTGAGCGAAAGACAGAAAGCAGAGTTCAACAGGCTGATAAAGGCAAAAGACGCCCAGATAGACCAACTATACCGGGAAAAGCAAAAATACGAGAAAGTAACGACCAAGGCCAATAACATAAACAAATACTCTGACGAGCCTATCATCAAGCAGCTGAAACATCACGCAAGGCATGATTTCATGCCCATGACAAAGGAGGAAATTAGTCGGCTTAAAGAACTTTTCGTTGGCGAGGAACGATTCAGCAAGATTGAGAACATTGTCAACGAGTACGAATATCAGGTGTGCATGCTTATAAGAACGGGCTTTACGCCATCGGATATCTGCATTTTGATGAATACTTCTAAATCCAGCATAGCCAACGTCCGCAAGAAGCTTTATAAAAAGTTAACGGGGCGCAACGGCTCGTCAAAAGATTTTGACGCCTACATAAACAGCTTATAATCAACTTGTTATGCTTTTACACTCTGCGGTTTGTGAACTTGTTCACAAACCGCAGGATTTTTTCATGGTGAACTTTTGGTGAACTTTCAACCGACAAAAAGCTTGTACGGGTCATGAAAAAGCCGTTACTTTGCATTGAATAAAAAAACGAAATAATAACATTATGAAACATTTAATTACATTATTACTTGCGGTACTCGCCACAGCTAACGTAACGGCGCAAGACGTGGTTTATCCTGGCAATATGGAATATCTACAAATGCAGGTGATCTTGTAATGTACTGATGACCCTCATAAAGGTAATCATCCGTCATTCGCACCTATAAGAAAGCCGACAATCGGCATCAACGGCAACACCTTTTTTCTTTAGAAAAGAATGCTTTAAATGCAATTTGTTGCCGAGTTGTCTGTTTTCGATATCGTGCATTCAAAAAAAATTGAAAAGTCATAACCTGAATGCAATAAGGCGACTGTGTTGAAATCATTAAACAACGAGATATCATAAAAATCCATAAGGCATGAAAATAAGGCTTACTTTAATTATAACAGTATTGTTGTTTTTCACCGGAATCAAGGTTTATCCGCAAACAGGCAGATATGTTTTATCAGGGCAAGTGACCGACGGCGACGGAAAGTTGTTGCCCGGTGCCAATGTGGAGCTTGCAAGTGTTGGCGACAGCATGACGGTCCGGCGCGCTGCGACTGGCAATGATGGCAGTTTTGAGTTTAGCGCAGTTTCTGCCGGGGATTATGAGCTGACCGTAACTTATGTGGGTTGTGACGATTACAGGAATAGGATAAAAGTCAACAGTGATAAGCGTCTTGGCAATATAAGGATGAAGACTTTGACCAAGATGCTCGACGAGGTCACCGTGATGGCTCGTTACACCGATGTAAAGTTGACGGGAGAGACTGTGATACGCGTGGCAGGCAACCCGTTGGCAAAAGGGCAGACGTTTTTGAATTTTCTGAAAAACGTGCGCAATCTCGACGTTACAGACAAAAGTATAAAAGTGCAGGGCCGGGACAACACGCTGTTTTATCTGGACGACAGGCGGATATCTTTCGACCAGCTGAAGGCGTTGTCGCCATCAATGATTTCAAGAATAGAGGTGGTGCCTCAGGCTGATGCCTCTTACGGCATAAACGCCACAGGCGGAGTGGTTAAGGTGTATCTGCGGGAAACAGGTGGACTGCTCGGTTCGTTGTCGTTTTACGGACAGGCCGACAAGTATGGTTATGTGGACGGTTCGCCGAGGCTCAACCTGCTTTATTCAAAAGGGAAGTTCAGCATAAGCAACATGTTGAGAGTGTGTCCGTACAGCCATTATACAATTAAAAATAAGCAGGACAACGGCGACGGGCAAGAGCCTACGGTGAATGATGCAGTGAACAGGGACCGGGCTTTCGAGGACAACCTGTCGTTAAGGTATGCGTTCAACAAGACTGACCGCATAGACGTGTACGGCGGGGCTTATCTGCTGAAAGAAAAGTATAGTAACAACAGCGTGACAGGGGCTGACAACCTGATTTACCACAACGACAAGAGGCTGCAAAGTTATAGCGTGGGCCTGCACCTGCGCAAGGGCTTCGGCAACGACGGCAGCTTTGTGCAATTATTAGCCGAATACAGCAAGAACAAGGACAGGAATAATGAGAATTATGACTATAACGGCTACGCCGACCCGGCTCACGAGGATGCAGACATGGACATGGTTTCGGTAAAGCCGCAAATGTATTGGCAAATCAACAAAATTATGAGACTGACGGCCGGTGCTTTGGTATGCTTACATGGCAGACCGTCACAATGACATAGGGACGGCGGCATTGGGATATATAGACGACGGACGTTACACTAATTATGGTTCGGACTATGAGGCGTGGGCGCAATATTCTGCAACGTTCAACGAAAAACTGTACGTGCGCGCCGGGCTGACTTATCACGGTACGGAAAGTGACTTTCACGACTTTCTTGACAAAACGAACAATGTATATAAATACGAGGACGGCGTTTACCCCACGCTGTTCGGTCAATGGACGTTCAACAAGGCGAAGATGCACTATGTCTACGTAAGCTACAGGCATTACTACTCGCTGCCCAATTACAACTACCTGTTGCCGTCAATATCATGGCAGGGAGAGAACGTCTACAGCATAGGCAATCCGGGGCTGAACAAGGAAAATTATGACAACATAGAAGTGTTTTATTCACCGTGCAGGGAATGGTCTTGTCTTATGATTTTACTTATGGCAGCGACATGGTTAACGTCATGATGCACCAGGACGAGAGACATCTGGGCGTATATTATACTCGCCCGGAGAACACGGGGCAGAGGCGAAGACACAGGATAAGGATAAACTACTCGGGACGCATCTTCAAGTTCTGGTACTGCAACACCACCTTGTATGGCATATATATGAACGAAAGTCTGCCGCAGGGCGGTTATCACAACATGCAGGCGATATTCAACAGTAACAACGATTTTACCTTATCCAAGAACTTTAGCCTGACTCTCGGCTTTTGGGCTGCGACAAAATCAAAAAGCGCAAGCTACGCGTCAAATGCAAGATATAATATAGACCTGGGCGGCCGACTTTCACTTTTCAAAGGGAAAATGGACGTAAGCTTGAGTTGGTCGAACATGTTGTATAATCATAACAAGATAACCGTAAAAGGAGACGGATGGACTATAAAACGGGGTGATGAAAATTCAAGCTCGCGCATACAATTATCATTAGCGTGGAACTTCAGTGCAGGAAGCAAAATCAAGAAAGAAAATCTGCCGAGCGTAAGCAGAAGCACGAGAGAGATTCCGACGTTCTAGGCAAGACCGTGCCAAATTAATTACGTAATGAAAAAGTTTAAATTAACGTGAGTTCGACGAATTTAAGTCACCCCTAAAAGTTGGTGATTAGCGAAAATTGTTGTATCTTTATAGTGCTGAATTACAAAGGACTACAAACAATAATCGCTATGCTTACCGATGACAAAGTTACGGAATTATTTTGTATGGCAGATGATTTCTGCAAGTTTTTTGACTCCCAAATGGAAAAATACAGTGTCGGTAACACCCTGAAGCGCCGTTACCACCGTTCCGGCAGGATGTCGAAGTCCGAAGTGATGTTGATAATAATACTGTTCCATTGCTCCGGCTACCGCTGCATGAAGCACTTTTACCTTGAAAAGGTATGTAACGGGATGCGCGACATGTTTCCAAACACAGTGTCATACAACCGTTTTGTGGAACTTCAGAAAGAAGTGGCCGTGCCGCTGGCCATATTTATAAAGTCCTGTTGGGGCGTTGTACAGGTGTCAGTTTTGTGGACAGCACCCCGTTGAGGGTGTGCCGCAACCAGCGCATCCATATCCATAAGGTGTTCCGCGGTATAGCGCAGAGAGGCAAATGCTCCATGGGATGGTTCTTCGGCTTCAAGCTGCACATCGTATGCAATGAGAAAGGGGAGCTGCTGAACTTCATGATAACACCGGGAGACGTTGATGACAGGAAACCTCTTGAATACAAGGCCTTCGTGGAGTTCTTGTACGGCAAACTGGTGGCAGACAAGGGCTATATAAGCAAACGCCTGTTTGAGCGTCTTTTTGTCGACGGCATACAGTTGGTCACGAAACTGAAGAACAACATGAGGGGTGCGCTGATGAGTATGTCAGACAGGCTCTTGTTGAGGAGGAGGGCCATCATTGAAACCGTAAACGACGAGTTGAAGAACATTGCGCAGGTAGAACATTCCAGGCACAGGTCGTTTGATAATTTCATTGTCAATACGCTCGGAGCCGTGGCAGCATATTGCTGTTTCCCAAAAAAGCCATGCATAAGGGCTGAAAGATGTTTCGACAACCAACTTGCATTATTCTAATTTTCGTCGAACTCACGTTAAAGTATACATCCAGCATGACGCAATGCAGTGTGGAGCGACCTGCCTGCGCATGATATGCAAGCATTACGGGGCGGAATACAGCTTGGAATACCTGTCACGGCTGTGCTTCGCCACGAATGAAGGTGTATCGCTGTTGGGCATGAGCGAGGCAGCGGAACGTCTTGGGCTGCATACAATTTGCGGAAGGCTTGGGCCGGAGCAGTTGTGCAACATGCCGTTACCCTGCATATTGCACTGGAATCAAAACCACTTCGTGGTGCTGTACCGCATAAGCAAAAACGGCAAGAAGTTCTACATAGCCGACCCGGGCAAGGGACTATTGACACGCTCGGCAGAAGAAATGGAGGAACACTGGATCAGCACGCACTCGGAAGGAGGCGACAAGGGCGTGGCAATGCTGATAGAAACCACTCCGGCATTTTACGACCGCATGAAAAATTCAGGTGACTGCGGCGAAAACCGTTCGTTCCGCTTCCTGTTCGGCTACCTGAAGAAGTACAGAAAGTACTTCGGGCAGATAGCCGTGGGGCTTGCCTTGGGCTGCCTTCTGCAACTTGTGCTGCCGTTCTTGACGCAGGCGATAGTCGACGTGGGCGTAAAGAACCGGGACATCGGCTTCGTATGGCTCGTGCTGTTGGGGTAGTTGATGCTGACTGTAAGCCGCATGGCGCTTGACTTTATATGTCGTTGGTTATTGATGCACATCAGCTTGAGGGTGAATATATCATTGGTGAGCTACTTCTTTATAAAACTGCTAAGGTTGCGATAAAAGTGTGCATTTTATGAAAATAATGTACTTAACGACTATGTAATGCCAATTTAAAAAGTTCCAGGTTTGGCTGGTTTTATCGTAAAAAATAGTTTGTTTGAATTAGCTAAATATGATATGAAAATAATTTTTTCTTTGTTATGGTAAAAATATATGCTAAAAAATTTGCATAGATAAAAATAAATTCATACCTTTGCAACCGCATTTGAGCGAGAATGCTTCCGATGCAATAGTTCGGAATGGAAGTTTGGGTGAGTGGCTGAAACCAGCAGTTTGCTAAACTGCCGTGCGAGTTTATCGTACCGGGGGTTCGAATCCCCCAGCTTCCGCAAAAATATGGTGGATTCATCTAATGGTTAGGATACAAGATTCTCAATCTTGGCATAGGGGTTCGATTCCCCTATCCACTACAAAGAGATTATCTCATAATTGAGATAATCTCTTTTTTTATATCGGCATGAGTTTTTCTGAGCCGGTGTATGGGCTCACCCAATAAAATGGTGGGCTATGCATCTACTTTTGTAATCCTGAAAAGGAAAATTGTCATTCGTGTTTTTTGAGGGGACTAGTAGTAACTACAAACAAAAAATATTGCTTCAAAAACGAATACGATAATGTGAAAATGATAATACGTATTGGGATATAATGAGAATACTTGTGAAACGAATCTGGTAGAATGAATTACATGACAATCACTATGGTATGCCTTAAACTTTATGTTAATAAAAAAGATGTTTGTGTACTTGAATATTATTCGTGTCTATAATAAAGTTTAAAATTACTCGTTTTACGTCAAATGATTTTTGTAGGTCGAAAAAATGTGTTAATTTAGCACGCTAAAAAATGATAAAAATGTCTTAAAGCTAAAGGAAATGGCCTTAAATGGCATTTTATAGAAAATTAATACAATAAAAAATAAATGGATAATAACACATTTGATCAAGACAGAATTATAAAAATTAATATTGAAGAGGAAATGAAATCCTCTTACATAGACTATTCAATGTCTGTTATTGTTGCCCGTGCATTACCGGATGTTCGTGATGGATTTAAGCCCGTACACAGAAGAATCCTTTATGGTATGATGGGAATTGGCAATACAAGTGATAAACCGTATAAAAAATGTGCACGTGTTGTAGGTGAGGTTTTAGGTAAATATCATCCGCATGGTGATAGTTCTGTCTATGGCGCTTTGGTTAGAATGGCCCAAGATTGGAATATGCGTTACACTCTTGTTGATGGTCAAGGAAATTTTGGTAGCGTCGATGGAGATTCGCCTGCTGCAATGCGTTATACAGAGTGCCGTTTGTCAAAAATGGGTGAACACATTATGGATGACTTGGAAAAAGACACAGTCGACATGATGAATAACTTTGATGATTCACTTCAAGAACCTTCTGTTATGCCTACCAAAATACCTAATTTGCTCGTTAATGGTGGAAATGGTATTGCTGTAGGTATGGCAACAAATATACCGACACATAATCTTGGTGAAGTTATTGATGGTTGTTGTGCATACATTGATAATCCGGAGATAGATGTTGAGGGCTTGATGAAATATATTAAAGCTCCAGATTTTCCTACAGGAGCATATATATATGGAATTCAAGGTGTAAAAGACGCTTATGAAACTGGACGTGGACGAATTGTAATGCGCGCTAAAGCGGAAATAGAAAGCACAGAGTCGCATGATAAGATTGTTATTACTGAAATACCGTATGGCGTAAACAAAGCTCAACTGATAGAATATATAGCCGATTTGGTGAAAGAAGGAAAACTTGACGGTATCAGTAATGCAAATGATGAATCAGGACGTCAAGGAATGCGTATTGTGATTGATGTTAAAAAAGATGCAAATGCAAATGTTATCCTCAATAAATTATTTAAGATGACAGCTTTGCAAAGTTCATTCTCTGTCAATTGTATAGCATTGGTAAAAGGACGTCCACGTTTACTGACTTTAAAAGATTGCGTACATTATTTTGTAGAGCATCGTCATGATGTAACTATAAGAAGAACAAAATTTGATTTGCGCAAAGCTCAAGAAAGAGCCCATATATTGGAAGGATTAATTATTGCATGCGATAATATAGATGAAGTTGTTCATATTATTCGTGCATCAAAGACTCCTTCTGATGCTCAGCGTAATTTGGAAAAGCGTTTTGATCTTGATGAACTGCAGTCAAAAGCTATCGTTGATATGCGACTTAGTCAGCTGACAGGTCTGCGTATGGATCAGTTGCATGCAGAATATGATGAACTTGAAAAATTAATATCTTATTTACAGTCAATACTTGACAATCCGGAACTTTGTAAGAAAGTTATGAAAGATGAACTTTTGGAGGTTAAGGAGAAATATGGAGATCCACGTAGAACAGAAATTAAATATTCAAGTGAGGAATTTAATCCTGAAGATTTCTATCCTAATGACCCAGTCGTAATAACAATCAGTCATTTAGGATATATCAAACGTACTCCATTGTCTGAATTCCGTGAACAAGCAAGAGGTGGGGTAGGAAGTAAAGGCGCACATAGTAGAGAACAGGACTTTACCGAATATATTTATCCGGCAACAATGCATAACACAATGATGTTCTTTACAAAGAAAGGACGTTGTTATTGGCTTAAATGTTATGAGATACCTGAAGGTGCTAAGAATTCTAAGGGACGTGCAATTCAAAATTTGCTGAATATAGAAAGTGATGATAGTATAAATGCTTTCCTCCGTTTACGTGGCCTTGATAATCCGGAATTCATTAACAGCCATTATGTTGTATTTGCAACAAAAAAAGGCTTAATAAAGAAAACGAGTCTTGAAGCATATAGTCGTCCAAGGGCAAATGGAGTTATTGCCATTAATGTCATGGAAGGAGACGAAGTTGTTGGCGTAAGGCTTACGAATGGACATAATGAGCTGCTTTTGGCAGACAGAAATGGACGAGCGGTAAGATTTAATGAAAATACAGTTCGAGCAATGGGACGTGTTTCTACCGGAGTTAGAGGAATGCGTCTTGATGATGGTGATGACGAGGTCGTAGGTATGGTTGTTGTTAATAAGCCAGAGGAAGAGACCATCATGGTAGTAAGTGAAAATGGTTATGGTAAGCGTAGTCAAGTAGAAGATTATCGTGTTACTAATCGTGGCGGTAAGGGTGTTAAGACCTTAAATATTACAGAAAAGACAGGTCGTTTGGTCGCAATAAAAGTTGTTACTGACGAAAATGATCTTATGATAATAAATAAGAGCGGTATATTAATCCGTTTGAAGGTTTCCGAATGCCGAATAATGGGTAGGGCTACTCAAGGAGTTAGGTTGATCAATCTTACCAAGAAGAACGATGTTATTTCAAGTGTATGTAAAGTTATGAGTTCTGATTTGGAAGCTCTTGTCGAAGCCGAAAGTAGAAAAGAATGGGCACAGACTAGTGAAGCCATAAAAAATGATACTCAGACAATCTCTTCTGACGCCAATAATGTTGAAGCGGAAACCGATTTGACAGATACCGATAATGAGTTTAACAATGAAGAAAATCAATAATCTTTTAAAATATCTATTATGAAAAAGTTTATGACGTTGGCCGTAGCTTCAATACTAAGTATGTCGGCCTTTGCACAAGATGTGTATAAGCAAATTTCGAAAATCAAGGATTATAATGAAGCTTATAATCTTTTGAAAAGTAATTTAGGAAGCATGTCAGCCGAAGAGAAGGCTAAATGCTACAATAAACTTGTTGATCTTGCTTACGACAAGGTAGTTAAAGAGCAGGCAACAATTACAAGTAATCAAATGGCTGCCCAATTCAATACAAAGGCTGAGCCGTATGACACTGTAGGACTATATAATGCAGTTCTGCAGGCTATTGAAAATGGCGTCAAATGTGATGAGTTTGACAATCAGCCAAATGAAAAAGGAAAGATAAAGCCTAAATTCCATAAATCAAATGGAGATCGTCTTTATCCAATACGTTTCCATCTTATAAATGCTGGTATTTATTATCAGAATACAAATGAGGCTCTTGCATATAAAAACCTTGCAACATATGTAGATAGTAATGACTATCCATTGTTCGCAGAACAAGACAAGAGCAAAGATGCTAGTCTTACGCAGATGGCATATTATGCAGCGCGTTTCGCATATTTTGCAAAAGAATATGATAAAGCAGAAAAGTATGCTGATATCGCAATAAAGGATACGGCAATGGCAAACGATGCTCTTCAGTTAAAGTTGGCAGTTATGCAGAATCAGTTGAAAACACATGAGGACTCACTCAATTATGTAAGTAAACTTAAGACTATTTATGCTAGTGATGAAACTAATGATATGGTTTTCAGTACAATATGTTCTATGTATATTTCTTTGAACGATAAAGCTAGCCTGAATGAATTTGTTAAGGCAAAACTTGCAAAAGATCCGAACAATTTTACTGCCTTGGCAATGAGTGGTCAAGCTAATATGAATGAACATAAATGGGATGAAGCCATTGCTGACTTGTCAAAAGCGGAAGAAAAACAGCCTGAAAACGTTGCAGTAATAGCTTCAATAGGTAACAGCTATATGTATAAAGCTCAAGAAGCTGCTGAACGCGCAACTGCAAATGGAAAGC
Organism: Prevotella sp. CAG:1185; assembly: GCA_000436695.1. Taxonomy (GTDB): domain Bacteria; phylum Bacteroidota; class Bacteroidia; order Bacteroidales; family Bacteroidaceae; genus Prevotella. Next base: position 10,743 of record HF992503.1, read on the forward strand.
GACTTTCACCTGATGCTGAAAAGGTTATAATTGATGTTTATAAAAAAGCTATTGAATATTTAGAAAAAGCTAAAAACCTTGACAAAACAATGCAATACAAAAATGTTTGGGCTTATTCTTTATATACATGCTGTTACAGAATCTATGGTGCTGATGATCCTAAAACAAAGGAAACGGAGGCTTATACTAAATAATTAATTAAATCACTAATAGAGACTGATATTTTTATTAAATATCGGTCTCTATCTTTAAATTATATATTAATGCGTCAGTTGTTTTTATTTTTTGCAATACTTACATCTATAATATCATTTGCACAGAAAAAAGAGATAAACCAGGCTCGTTCTGATATTAAAAGTCGTAGTAATCTTGAGCAGGCAGAATCGTCTATGCGCAATTTGTTAAATGATTCTGTTAATCGACAAAACATAAAAATATATGAAACTCTTGCTGACGCATTACGCGCACAGTACGAAGTCGCTAATGAAAAATTATATCTTAAGGAACAATATGATACTGTTTCTTTTTTCAATACTACATATCGAATGTTTCTTGCTTACGAAAGTTTAGATAGTATAGATGCTCTTCCTGATAAAAAAGGACGAATTAAACTTAATTACCGTAAGAAAAATTCTGTATATCTTGATAAATATAGACGTAATCTTTATAATGGAGGATTATTCTTTATACATAAAAAAGATTATAGTTCTGCATATAGTTTAATGGACTCGTATTTAGATTGTGCAAAACAGCCATTATTCACAGAAAACAAGTATGCTAATGATGACTATATCGCATCTTCTGCTGCTTTTTGGACTTTATTTGCTGGATATAAACTCAATAAGTCTGATAGTGCTTTAAAGTATGTTGATTTAGCATTGACAAACAAACATTATCGTAGTAGGGCATTACAATATCTTTCTGAAATTTATTTGATAAATAAGGATACCGTTAATTATGTAAAGACGTTACATATTGGTTTTACTGAAAATAAAAAATCAAAATACTTTTTCCTAAGGTTGATGGATTATTATAATGAATCAAATCAGTTGGATTCTGCAATGTCCATTGTTGATACAGCTTTGACAAATGATAAAGAAAATATATTATTTTTGTTTGCCAAAAGTAACATCCTTTTAAATATGGGTAAATATTCAGATTGTATTGTTATTTGTGATACCATAATTAATAAAAATAATAAATTGCCAGATGTATATTATAACGCTGGAGTTTCATATATAAATCTTGCAGTAAGTTTAGAGAAAAATTTAACTTCAAAGCGCAAAAATAGGACACAAATTATTAGCTATTATAAAAAGTCTTTGCCATACATGGAACAATATAAGAAAATGCGTCCTGAAGACAAGGAAAAATGGGCACCGTCTTTATACAATATCTATTTGAAACTTAATATGGGTAAGCAATTTGATGAAATGAATGCTATACTTCAAGACCTGTATAAAAATAATTGATATTTACTGATAGATAAAAGTGTATCATTATAAAATTATGTTATTTATTTTGATTATACTTATTTTTACGTTATCTTTGCATTTAAAGCGATGTATAGACAGTGGAGAAAAGAACGTATTTGTCATGTAATAGTCGCTTTGTATTAGTAGTGATATTTTAAGCATTCTTTATATGAATTTAAAGGCTCGTTTAGCAATTATGAATTTCCTCGAATTTGCTGTTTGGGGAGCGTACCTAACGTGTATGAGTAACTATCTTGGTTCTGCAGGTTTAGGTGATTTAATACCATGGTTCTACTCTATTCAAGGAATTGTATCTATCTTCATGCCTACAATAATTGGCATCCTTGCGGATAAATTAATACAACCGCAGAGATTATTGGGTATGTGCCATTTCCTTGCTGCTATATTTATGCTTGGATGTTGGTGGATTGGTTATAATACAGGATTAGGGAATCAGATACAAGATAGATTTACATTTGTCGCTTTATATACTTTAAGTGTAGCATTTTATATGCCAACATTGGCATTATCTAACACTGTTGCTTTTTCCATATTAAAGCGTAACGGTTATGATACAATAAAAGACTTTCCTCCAATTAGAGTTTTGGGTACAATTGGATTTATCGCAGCTATGTGGTTCGTAAATTGTGCAGCATATACTTCAGATGAAGGATTCTTCTTCAGTGTAACATCTGAAAATAGATTTCAATATACGTTTATGCAATTTTTCGTTTCAGGAGTTTTGGGCTTAATATTAGCATTTTACTCTATAACACTGCCAACATGTTCTATTGCAAAAAAGATTGAGAGCAAATCTATTTCTGAGACTTTTGGACTTAATGCGTTTAAACTTTTTGGACAAAAACGCATGGCTATGTTCTTCATTTTTTCAATGTTACTTGGAATGTCATTACAGGTAACAAATGGGTATGCAACACCTTTTATAACAAGTTTTAGCGGAAATGCAGAATACGCAAATACATTTGGGGCAAACAACGCGACATTGCTTACATCTTTATCGCAGGTTTCTGAAGCACTTTGTATCTTATTAATACCATTCTTTTTAAAGCGTTTTGGTATAAAGGTAGTTATGCTTATGGCGATGATTGCATGGGTTCTTAGATTTGGTCTGTTTGGATTAGGTAATCCTGGTGATGGTTTATGGATGTTTATTCTCTCAATGATAGTTTATGGGGTGGCATTTGACTTCTTCAACGTGTCTGGAGCATTATTTGTAGAAAAAGAAACAGATCCTTCAATACAGGCCTCGGCTCAAGGACTGTTTATGTTAATGACAAATGGTATTGGAGCCTCAGTAGGAACACTTGCTGCCGGAGCAGTTGTTGAGCATTACTGCAAATGGGAAGGAATGTATCTTTTAGGCGACTGGCGTAGCACTTGGCTTATATTTTCAGCCTACGCTTTGCTTGTTGCTGTTTTATTTGTACTATTCTTTAAGTCTGAAGGGAAAAAGTCTTAAATATAAACACAAAATATTGTACATTGTATGGCAAAGGAGAGATTGATTTTTAAAGGTGTATCTGAAATAGTCGGTACAGAAGATATGGGATTACTTATATTGACAGATGAAAAAAATATGCGCCAAATATCAATAGTGTGCGATAAGGCAATGGCCGTACAATTAGAACTTAGGACAAAAAAAATTCCAATAGTGGATATTATGTTACCTGAGGTTTTATGCAAGATGCTTGATATTAATGCTAATTCAGAATATGAATTGCTCATAGATGATCTTATTGATGGACAATATAGAACTATTCTTTATAATAGAATAAATATGAAATCATCACTAATACGTGCATCAGATGCCGTATTACTTTCATATGTAGGTAACATTCCGTTATTCATTGATTCAGCACTAATGTCGCGTCAATCAGTATTATATAAAGAAAATTCAAAAGGCGTATCATTACCTGTTAATACCATAAGTGATAAAATGCTTCAAACTGCTTTAGAAAAAGCGATTTTGGATGAAAATTATGAACTGGCTTCTCATCTGCGAGATGAGAAAAAAAGGCGTGAAAAAAAAGGTGATAAAGCCAATAATTAATTGATTAAGAATGAAAGAGGTTAGATTTTTTTATGTTCCAGATGCTACTAACTTAACAGAGCTTCCTATGGATGAAGCTATGCATGCATTGCGTGTTCTTCGTCTTAAGAGTGGAGATGAAATGTTTCTGATGGATGGACAAGGCACTTTTTATCGCGCAGTAGTAACAATAGCTGCGACAAAAAGATGTATGTATGAAATAAAAGAATGTTTGCCACAAGAAAAAACATGGAATTGTCATGTAAATATTGCCATGGCTCCGACGAAAATGATGGATAGGGTAGAATGGTTTTGTGAAAAGGCTACAGAAATAGGTATTGATGAAATTACATTCTTGAATTGTAAATTTTCTGAACGTAAAGTTATGCGTACTGTAAGATTGGATAAAATAGTTATATCTGCGGTAAAACAAAGTCGGAAACCATGGAAACCAAAATTAAATGCAATGATTCCGTTTAAGGAATTTATTTCTACGCCAAGAAGTGGAAGAAAATTCATTGCTCATTGCTATGATGAGATTGAAAAAAAAGATTTCTTTTCTGAGATATATTCATTATCTAGTTCGGGTGAGTTAGCGGATATAACTGTATTAATTGGTCCAGAGGGCGATTTCTCTTTAGACGAAGTTAAAATGGCTATGTCAAATGGCTATGAATCTATATCTTTGGGTTCCAGTCGTTTACGTACAGAAACAGCAGCATTAGCTGCAACAATGATGGCTCAACTGGCATTAAGAAAATAAAAAATAATAAAAATGGAAAAACATATAGCAAAAACATGGAAGTTAATTCTATTTATATTTCCGTGTTTATTTGTATTATCTGCGTGTTCATCAGATGATTATCTAAATGTCATACCGCAAAATAGCATAGCACTTGTATCTGTTGACGGAAATGATTTATATAGCAATTCCGCAACAAATGAACAAAAATCATATATAAAAGATTTGCTCAAGGTGAACGATTTAACTGATTGTGGCATAGATCTTTCGTGTAAAGTTTACTTATTTGAAACTGAAGATGGTAATATTGGATGTGTTTTTAAGGTTAAAGATGAAGATGATTTAAACGAATGGTTTAATGATTTGAGTAAAGTCGGATATTGTAAAAATATAACTTCAAGAAGAGGATTTCGTTTTACTTCTATAAAAGATACATGGATAGCTGGATTTTCTTCAAATGCATTGCTAATTATGGGACCTGTTTTACCTGTACAACAAGTAGATGTGCAAAGGCAAATGGTAAAGTATCTTGAGCAAGATGAAGAACAGGGAATAAAGGTTACTCCGATATTCGAAAAATTAGATAGTTTGAGTAGTCCTATATCAATAGTTGCGCAAGCTGCGGCATTGCCAGAAAAGTTAGTTGGACCTTTAACCATTGGTGCGCCTAAAGGTGCTGATGCTTCACAGATAATGATTGCTGCTGAAATTAGTAAAGGGGGAAATGGTTACTTAAGTATTAAAGGGCAAACTTTTTCATTCAATAAGACCATAGACAGCTCCCTGCAAGCCAATAAAAAGATATTCCGAAAGATTAAAGGAACTTATACTGAAAGTATGTCACAGAATTATGCTGTAGGAATGTTTATAAATGTCAACGGAAAAGAATTTATTGATGTTTTACATTCTAATAATTCGTTTCAGACTTTACTTGCCGGTATGAATTCAGCTATTGATATGGATAATATTATAAGAAGTATTGATGGCGATATGTCAATTGTTATACCTTCTTTATCTGGCGTGAATTATTTGCCACAGATGAGTGCAGAACTGGCAAATAAAGATTTTTTTAAAGATGTTGATTATTGGAAGAAATCATGCCCTTCAGGCTGTAAAATTATTGATTGGAAGAAAAATTCATATTATTTTACAGATGGCAAATTATATTTTTATTTCGGTGTGTCTAATGATATGCAATTTTATTCAGGGAGTACACCTGAAAATGCATACGAATCTATTTTAAGATCGAGAACGGCCTTATCTGATAATATCCAAAAAGATATAATAGGAAAACATATGTGCTTTATTTTAAATCTAAATGCGGTATTTGGAAATAATGAAAACCAAAATGCGGCATTCAATTTACTAAAGCCTTTGTTTGGAAATATAAAAACTATTCTATATAGTATGTAACATAAAAATGAAAAAAATTATATTTAATTCTGTTGTTCCGGAAGTCTTTTTACAGCGTAAAGATTTAAATTCAGAAATCTGGAACAAAAATGTTCGATTTGAAAAAGGACATTTATATCTTATTGAAGCTGATAGTGGAAAAGGTAAGAGTACTTTTTGTAGTTATATCTTAGGTTACAGACGTGATTATAATGGGAATGTGATGTTTGACGACAATTTAACGAAAGGATTAAATGTCTCAGAATGGGTAAATATACGAACATCACATTTAAGTTACTTGTTTCAAGAACTTAGGCTTTTCCCTGAACTCACCGCATTAGAGAATGTTGAAATAAAAAATAACCTTACAGGATTTAAAAGTAAAAAACAGATTTTAGAATGGTTTGATCTTCTTGGAATAGGAGATAAGGTTGACTCAAAAATTGGACATATGTCTTTTGGGCAGCAGCAACGGGTTGCTATGATACGTTCGTTGGTCCAGCCTTTTGATTTTATCCTTGCAGATGAGCCTATAAGCCATTTAGATGATACGAATTCAGAAATAATGGGTAATATTATGATGACAGAAGCTAAGGCACAAGGAGCAGGTGTCATTGTAACAAGTATAGGTAAGCATATGAATTTAAATTACGAAAGAGTTTTCAGGTTATGATGTTAGTTTGGAAATTATTGCGACAGCATATAAGTGTGCCACAGTTTATTGGATTTGCCTTTGCAAATTTATTTGGTATGCTGATAGTTTTATTAGGTTATCAGTTTTATTGTGATGTATTACCCGTCTTCACATCACAAGACAGTTTTATGAAATCAGATTATCTTATTGTAAGTAAGAAAATTGGTACTGCAAGTTCATTATCAGGGAGAACAAATTCGTTCAATGGCTCAGAAATAGATGATTTTGCTTCACAAAAGTTTATAAAAAAAATAGGAAAATTTACATCAACGGAATATAAGGTTGATGCAAATATGGGAGTAAATGGTCAGGCTGTTCTTAACTCTGAATTATTCTTTGAAAGTGTGCCTGATGGATTTGTTGATGTACCACTTAAAGATTGGCAATATAGAGAGGGAAGTAAAGAAGTGCCAATAATTCTTCCACGAACATATATAAATATGTATAACTTTGGATTTGCGCAGTCTCATTCTTTGCCAAAAATAAGTGATGGTCTTGTTGGTATGATTGATTTTCATATATATATTCATGGAAATGGACATCAAGATGAGTATAAAGGAAAAGTGATAGGATTTTCAAATAGACTTAATACAATATTGGTGCCTCAGACATTTATGGACTGGAGTAACTCATATTATGCTCCAAATGAAGAATCCAAGCCAACGCGTTTAATTGTAGAAGTATCAAATCCGACTGATGATAATATAGCAAAATACCTTGATAATAAGGGATATGAAGTTGATAGCGATAAGCTTCAAACAGAAAAGACTACATATTTCCTAAAGATGATAGTGACAGTTGTTATGGCTGTAGGTATTATTATTAGTATTTTGAGTTTCTATATTTTAATGTTGAGTATATATCTTTTGGTGCAGAAGAATACTACAAAACTTGAAAATCTTTTGCTTATCGGCTATAGTCCTATACGTGTTGCTATGCCATATGAGATACTTACATTGAGTTTAAATGCATCGGTGCTTGTTATCGCTATTATAATAATATCTTTCACACGTAATTATTATATGGGAATTATTGAAACTTTGTTCCCTCAGATTGAGGATGGTAGTATGTGGCCTGCCATAATGTTAGGAGTTGTTCTATTCGTTTTCGTTTCAGTGATGAATCTTATAGCAATATATCGAAAGATTATGCGAATATGGTGGCGTAAAGACTATTAATGCGATGAATCTTGTGTGATTTAAACATAATCGTATGTTGTTGATTACGTGTTTATATGTGATTTTCGATGTGTTTATCCCTAATTGGTCATTAGAAAAATATACATTCTTTTGTCTGATTTTTTGAAAAAATAATCGATGTTCGTGGGGCATAAGGATAATTGTTTTTGATGATTTTTTGTAAAAAATTAGATGGCTGATTAGGGATAGATATATTTTTTAGAATATATGATCTTATAAAGATCATTACAATTTTTTATATTGGTTATTATATAGGATTGCTTAAATAGTGTAATGTGACGTATTAATAATATTGTAATGACTAGTTTGCATCTACTCATAAAAGTAGTACATACACAAAATATTTCCTTATTTATTTATAAGTAACTGTTCAAAATTAATTTTATAAATATG
>HF992504.1 GCA_000436695.1 Prevotella sp. CAG:1185
ACAGTAGATAATAATCTTTTTAAGGGGCGACTAATTATCGTAGCTGAAGTTGTCCGCCGTGCAGTTTCCCCATACATATTGCTCCAGTCCGGGATAGTCAACATACGGATTGCGGTTATGCTGTAATTCGTATACAGCATTGTTGCGGTCAATCTCTTTTTGACTTACAGGGTCTTCTTCTGCCCATTTCAGCAGCATGTTCAGTGCCCATTCGCTCAATGCCGGATATTTATTGTGTGCCAGCATGTCGCTGTTCCATGTTGATACCTTGTCTTCATAACATGTTACCATGTAGAAGTATATTCGCGCAAAGTCGCCTTTATATTCGTCATTTGGTTCAAATACGGTGCCCGAGTATCCGCTTACAGATGACGGACCAAGTTTGCTGAATCCGCCTGATGATGTATAAGTAGGGTTATCCGTCTCGCCGAAAGGATAGTTACTGCGTCTTCCGTTGACATATCCGTCGGTCGGAACAAGGTGCATCAAGTCGGTATACATCGGCTTTTCATCATTAAACCAACTTTTAGGCATTGAGTGTTCGCGGTTATACACATCGCCTTCTTTCTTGTAGCTGCCTGCCTGGTCTGTTCCAAATGTGAAGTTTGTAGCATTAGAATACATATCCCATACCTTTCCGTCACTTCTTACATCTGTTGTTCTGAAACAATCCCACAAGTCATTGTATGACAATTCCTTATGATTTTTTATTATTTCAGACAGTGCCGTTTTCAGTTCGCTGCCTTTTTTGCCGTTAGCATTTCGATAATATGTTCCACTGCTGTTGGGGCCTTGTGCAAACAGCTGTGTCAGCATAAGGAAAAGACTGTTCAGCAGAACTGTTCTTTTCAGGTTGTTCATAATATTATAGGTTTATGCTTGTTTATATTTCAATGCTGCGCGTGTCATTTACAAGTCTTTTTTCCTCTTTCCTGCCATTCAAGAATGCCTCCTTTAAGGTCAATAACCTTGTAGCCTTCATCAGAAAGTTTTTTTGCAGCGTCAGCGCTGCGTCTTCCGCTTCGGCAGTAGACAGCAACAGTCTTGCCTTTATCAAGCACTTTACGTGCCTTTGTCATGAAGTCAGGTTGCAGTTCGTCAATGTTAATCACGCTGTCGGCACTTATGTGTGCCTCATTATACTCTTCCACTGTTCTTACATCAAGCAGTTGAACGCTGTCTGATGAAATGGCTGTTTCAAACTCATCGGCGTCAATTGTCTTGAAATTCTGTTGTCCGCAGCTGCACAGGCTGCCTGAAATCAAAGTCATGATTGATAAAATTAATCTGTTCATAAAATAAGAAATATTCTGCAAATATACTTATTTTGCCCCAAACAGAGTGGCTGTATAGCTGATTTTCATGTGATTTTATCACTTTTGCAAATATTGAGTTATGATTTTGTATTAAGCAGACGGCATTATTTTGATTGTAGACGACCAAAAAGTTACTGGACGTGTTGTGGAAGAGAGAATCTGACAACAAGCGGAAGATGGTCGCTGTAGCCGTTTCGGTATTTCCATGCCCGGTATGTTCTGAACGGCTGCACCCCTCCGTATTTCTCATCAGGCTCAAGCATGAATGACTGGTCGTTTATCTTTCCGAATATCTTCATGTCATATAGTCGCTGACTCATCAGAATATGGTCAATGCTGTTCCATTCTCCTTTATATTTATATGTAGCCTTAGCGCCGTTACTGCCTTTTGCGTCGAACGAGGCGTTCTTCATTCCGTGAAGCATCAGTTGCTTTATTGCTTTGCTGTCGGCATAATCGTTAAAGTCGCCTGCTATAATTATGTTTGGATTATTGCAGGCAATACGTATTGAGTCAATGGCTCCGCATAGAGTCTCGGCTACAAGCATGCGGTGAGGCCTTGTCTGTTTTTCTCCGCCATATCGGCTTGGAGCATGAACAACGAAAATGTGCAACGTGTCATCCGTGATAATTCTTCCCGAAACATACAGAATGTCACGTGTCGGCCGCATTCCTTCGCATGGTTTCACACGTATCGGGTAGTGCTTTATTGGCTGGAAATGTATCGGATAATATATTAAAGCCACATCAATTCCTCTTTCGTCAGGTGAGTTGGTTACAATATATTCGTAATTGGCATTGCGAAGCAGCGAACGTTTTGTAAGGTCGCGCATCACGGTGTCGTTCTCTACTTCACACAAAGCAATCAAGTCAGGTATTTGCCAGTCCTTATCATCCATTCCGCAAGATATTATTGCTTTGGAGATATTGTTAAGCTTATTCCAATATTTGCGTTGAGTCCATCTTCGATCTCCTTCTGGTGTAAACTCAATATCGTTTTTAAGACTGTCGTGCTGAAAGTCAAAAAGGTTCTCGCAGTTGAACTCAACAAACGTGAGAAACGATGCGAGAAAAAGAATTGTGTTCATGGTATTTAGTCGTTAACAGGTTAATTTCAAAGTCTTTTTCAGCGTTGAGTTATTTAGTGTGGGCAATATTGCCCTTCATGAATTATTTGTCGATGGCAATATCACGCCTTACGTTATCACGTATCTTTTTCAAGTAAGCTTTCATGCCTTCCGAGTCTTTGTTGTCAATTATCTCAAGAAGCTCTTTCAACTCTGTTCTTATTTCCTCCACCTGTTCTGATGTATAAGGGTTGAACAGTATCTCCTGCAACAGAAAATCATCCTCATTGAGTACGCCTTTGGCAATGTTCATGTGACGTTTGAACGTAGTTCCCGGTGCATCCTGATGCTTCATTACTGCAGCAAACACAAATGTACTTACAAAAGGAATACTTAACGAGTAAGCAACTGTCTTGTCGTGCTCTTCAAACGAATACTCGTAGATGTTAAGTCCGAGACGGCTGTAAAGGTCTTTAAAGAATATGCGTCCCATGTAATCGCCTTCGTTAATTATAATGGCATTTTCATGACTAAGTTGATTGAGGTTTGCGAAAGTCGGTCCGAACATAGGATGGGTTGACACATATCTGTGACCACACTGCTCATAAAAGTCTTTCAGACCTGTCTTCACTGATGCTATGTCGCTGATTATGCAGTCGGAAGGCAGATGTGGCATCACTTCGTTGAAGGCAGATATAGTGTACTTAACGGTAACAGCATTGATTACCAGTTCGGGTTTGAACTCATCTATCTCGTCAAGCGATGTAAAACGCAGCGTGTTGTATGTAAATCTTAGCCGTTTGGGATTCTTTTCATATACGGCAGTCTCATGTTCAAAACTTAGCAAGTCGAGGAAAAAACTCCCCATTTTGCCTGCTCCTAATACAAGTATTCTCATTTTTTCTTCTTTAATTGGTTAAATTGCCGGACCGTACATGCTGCCTGGCTGCATTATATCTAGGTCCGGCAATATATATTTTCTTACTTGTTTGTTATTTCCATCTGCTGTCTTACTGACTCTTCGTGTATGGCTTCGAATACAGTCTTAATGAAGTCTGGGGCCATTCCGCACAGAGAACCTTGAGCTTCACGCTTGTTCAGAATCTCGTTGTAGCGCGAGGTTTGCAGCACTGTCATGTTATGTTCTTTCTTATATTGTCCTATTTCGCGGCAAACTCTCATTCTCTTTGCCATAAGTTCCATCAGCTGGTTGTCAAGTTCGTCAATCTGCTTGCGTAAAGAGCTTATTCCCTCGGTTGTAACGCTTTGGTCGCGTATTACGAGCAAGCCGAGGATATAATCGAGAATATCAGGAGTTATCTGTTGTTTTGCGTCGCTCCAAGCTTTGTCAGGGTCACGGTGACATTCAACAATCAGTCCGTCGAAGCCCAAATCCATGGCCTGTTGGCACAGAGGTGCTATAAGTTCTCGGCGTCCGCCAATATGACTCGGGTCGCAGAATATAGGCAGTTCGGGTATGCGACGGCGCAGCTCTATAGGAATTTGCCACATAGGAAGATTGCGGTAAATCTTCTTGTCGTAACTTGAGAAACCGCGGTGAATGGCTGCAAGACGTTTAATTCCGGCCTGATTTATGCGCTCCATTGCGCCAATCCACAATTCAAGGTCTGGGTTTACCGGGTTTTTCACCAATACCGGAACGTCGACACCTTTCAGGCTGTCGGCTATAGCCTGCATGGCAAACGGGTTTGCTGATGTTCGTGCTCCAATCCACAGTACGTCGATACCATATTTTAAAGCAAGTTCAACATGTTCAGGCGTAGCCACTTCTGTTGCTGTGAGCATGCCCGTTTCTTCCTTTACACGTTTCATCCACGGCAAGGCTATCTCGCCGTTACCTTCAAAACCTCCTGGCTTTGTGCGTGGTTTCCACACTCCTGCGCGGAATATATGGCAGCCCTTATAGGCCAGTTGCCTTGCTGTTTCAATTACCTGTTCCTCTGTTTCGGCCGAACAAGGGCCTGCAATTACGGTTAATTTCTCGTTGTCGCTGGGAAGATTCAGCGGTTGTAAATCAAGTTCCATAATATATATTCTTTTATTCGTTATTCCTAATATCAGTAATTATCACTTTTGGTTCATAGCCTTTATGCGTCCGAGAGCCTCCTTTATCTTGTCGTCTTTGGCGCATAGAGAAATGCGTATGTATCTTTCGCCATTGCTTCCGAAGATAAATCCCGGAGTGATAAACACCCTTGCTTCATTCAGCACTCGTTCGGTAAGTTCTTCGGCATTGGCGTATTTCTCTGGTATTTTGCCCCATAAGAACATTCCAACCTGTTTTTTATCAAATGTACAGCCGAGCTCTTTCATTATCTGTTCTGCTGTGTCGCGGCGTCTTCTGTATGTAGTTATGTTAGCCTGACGGTGCCATTCGTCGCTGTTGTTATATGCTTCAGCGGCTGCAAGCTGTATTCCGCGGAATGTTCCTGAGTCGATATTGCTCTTTATCTTAAGAATCCATCCTATGAAACGGCTGTTTGATGCGCACATTCCTACGCGCCATCCCGGCATATTATGGCTCTTGCTCATTGAGTTGAACTCTATGCAGCAGTCTTTTGCTCCGGTAATCTGCAGCAAAGACATTGGCTTTTCGTTAAGAATGAAAGAATATGGATTGTCATTAACCACCACAATCGAATGTTTCTTGGCAAAATCCACAAGTTTTCGGTAAGTTTCCACTTGGGCGTTAGCGCCTGTAGGCATGTTGGGATAGTTGGTCCACATCAGTTTCACCTTGCTCAAGTCTGTCTTTTCCAGTTCATCAAAATCCGGTTGCCATCCGTTTTCCTCTCTAAGATTATAGTTTACAACCTTTGCTCCGAGTATTTTGCTCAGAGATGTGTAGGTAGGGTAGCCCGGATTGGGCACGAGAACCTCATCTCCAGGATTGACGAAGGCAAGAGTAACGTGCAGTATTCCTTCCTTAGAGCCAATCAGCGGTTGGATTTCTGTCTGAGGATCAAGGTCTACATTGTACCAGCGCTTGTAGAATCCTGCCATTGCCTGTCTCAGTTCCGGCGTGCCTATTGTAGGCTGATAGCCGTGTGAGCCGTCTTGTCGGGCCACTTCGCACAGCTTGTTTATTGCTGCTTCAGACGGCGGCATGTCAGGACTGCCTATTGCCAGGCTGATTATGTCCTTTCCTTCTGCGTTGAGCTTGGCCACTTCTTTCAGTTTGCGGCTGAAGTAATATTCGCTAACCTCTGAAAGCCTTTTGGCTGGTGTTATGTTATGGTCTTGGATGTTTTCCGTCATCTTGATATTCTCCTAAAATTTTAAGTTCTTTTGTCAGCGGTATTATTGCGTCTATGCTCTGACGATAACGTGTAATGTGATCGAAAGTAAGGTCAACATAAAACATGTATTCCCATTCGTGACCTATGATAGGCAGCGACTGAATCTTTGTAAGATTGATTTTATAAAATGAAAATATGCTGAGAACCTGTGACAAACTGCCCACTTCGTGAGAAAGAGAGAACACCAGGCTGGCTTTGTTTGCTTGCTCCAATGGGCGCAGGAAGTCGGCTTTGTTGGGATTGCAAACTACGAGAAATCTTGTAAAGTTATGTTTGTTGTCCTCGATAGATTCTTGTAGCACCTTCATTCCGTAGAGTTTTGCGGCGTTGGCGTTGCATATAGCAGCCCATCCCTTGCATTTGTTCTCTGAAATAAACTTTGCCGCGCCGGCTGTGTCTTGTGCCTCAACAGCTTTTAATTCAGGATGCCCGGCAAGAAATCCGCGGCATTGCATGAGGGCAACGGGGTGGGAGTGTACCTCATTTATTGTTTCCCATGAGTCTTCTGGCAGACAGCAAATGCTGTGTTCGATGTGCAGTTTGTGCTCGCCTACGATTGTTGTACCCGATTCGCGCAGCAGTTCATAGTTGTGGAGCAATGAACCGGCTATGGTGTTTTCTATTGCAAGCATGCCAATAACTGTAGGGTCGTTCTTGATATTCTCAAACACCTGTTCAAACGTTGAGCAGCAAATTAGCTGTATTTGTTCGTTCTTGAAATACTGATGAGCCGCGATGTCGTGAAACGACCCTATCGAACCTTGTATTGCTATTCTTTTCATTTTCGTTATTTATTTTCTATAATAATAAAAAATCCCGCCTCATTGATATGAAGCGGGACTTGATTGTATCTTTCTAAAAAGATTGTCTTGTCATAAGTTGAAATCTACACGCAACTTCCCGCTTCGCAATTCCTTGCAAAGTAAAAATAAAAGTAAAAGAAAGATGCGTATAAACTATTTTTCATTTTTGCTATTTTTTATATTTATGCTTGCAAAATTATAATATTTAATTTAAATAGACAAACATTTTATATGAAAATTTTGCTCCAAAGTTTCATTTTATTTTATAACTTGCTCAGAACACACCGTATGGATCTATTGATTTGTATTTGTCATTAACCTTTTTCTCAATGCCCTCATCACCTTCCTTCTCCGGCAACTGTGCGGTAAGTTCCTTGGCATATTCAATGTCTTCGTTGCCGCTCTTTTCATCTCCGGCAGCTAATTTAAGTTCACCGCGTTCGCGATATGCGTCAATATTGAACGGATTAGCGTCGATAACTTTGCTAAAATAATCGATGGCTCCGTCTGAATTACCTTTGGCACGTTCTATCCTTGCTTTAAGTGTCAGCACGTCTTCATTGTCTTTAGTATGTTCAAGCAGCCATTGTGCATCCTCGTCAGCCTCGTCGTTATCTCCGTTTTTCAGTAATGTTTCGCCGCGCAGCAGATAGGCGTCGCCGTAATCTTCTTTCAGTGATATTGCTTTAGTAAGCATTGCCACGGCATTTGTTACGTCATCCTGACCTATGCATGCCCTGGCATATAGATACATCACTTCAGGAGTTTTGTCGTCAATCAGCATGGCTTTTTCGCATGCCCCTGCCATAGCCCCATAGTCTTCCATCATGTATGCCACGTTAGCCATACGGATAAATATCTGTTGATTGTCGGGTTGTGCTTCAGCCAACTTCTGCAGCTGTTCATAAGCTTTAGTAAGTTCGCCGGTGCGGATGTAGGCCTGCGACATATAATCGTGTATTTCAAGGTCATCCTGCATCTGTAAGGCATGAGTGAAACATCTTATTGCATATTCTGCCTGACCTGCACGCAGAGCGCGCACGCCGTCGTATTTAAGTACATCGAAGTTTTTTGCCTCTTCGTTTTTTTTCTTTTCTTCAGGCTTTTCCTCCTTGTTGCCAAACAAAGCTTTAAAGAATTTCATATATTAGAATTATTGTTTCGTTGTTTTTATAAGATTATTTGTTTGCCCCGTCTTCTGAATCTGTTTCATGGTCGTTGCAAGTTCATTAACAGCATCATTAGGCTTTATTTTGCAAATATAATTAAATAAGTTGATAAATACAAAACATATAAGGTCAATTTCATTTCCATGTGATGATATTATCGCGACAAGGATATTGTAGTGAATAATACCATTTACAACAACTTTTATTTTAATGCCTGTAGTTTCTAAGATGTAATCTTTTAGCAATAAGTGTTTGTCTGTATTACGTAGGCATGTGTTCTTTGTCGCATTGTCGGCGTTTTATATAATGCAGTGATATGTCTGACTAAGAATGAATTAGAGTTAATTATGATGAAAAAAGGCAGTTTTATTTTGCTGTCTCATCCTTACGGATTAATTTTGCCTGTGATGAAAAAAATATTGATTATATTGTTTTTATGTGTGTCGGCAGTTTCTGTTTATGCTCAGGAAGACAGACGGCACATAGCTGTTACCGACACGATTGGCGGCTCTGATATGATGCCGCAGAACGAAATAATTGGTTCGGCCGATGGTCCTACCCATGTTTATTTGCATGACGACGATTTTGGAGTAGGCATGCCACAGACCGACTCTCTCCACCTGCCTGTTTTCGACTCATTAGGACGTATGTATGTCAATATGTATCCGCTCGACTGGTGCGGAGCATATAATTGGGATTTACACAAGGGACTTAATGTAAATCTCGGCGCATCAGTGTTTGCCTCGTTCGGCAAAGGTGCATGGCATGGTTCAGGTTTTGGACAGAACATCGCCGCAATGTATGCCATACCTGTGAATAACAAGTTGTCGATAGCCGTTGGAGGTTATCTCAATCATCTTTATTGGACAAACGACTCTTACATGGATGCCGGATTAAATGCTGTAATTGGGTATAAATTTGACGAGCATTGGGAGGGCTATATCTACGGACAAAAGTCGCTTTCTAACAAGCGCATGCCTTATCCTCTGTATGATATAGGCAATATTGGCGACCGTATAGGCGCAGCCGTAAAATATAACTTCAGTCCGAGCTTCAGCATTCAAGTGGCTGTCGAAGGCCGGACGATGAAGTAAATGATACAGTTTTTTTGTTATGAATGGCAATTCTATGTTTGAGTTGTCATTATTTTAGTTGTGGTGTACGTTTATTTAAGGAAATCCTGTAAATTATAACTTAAATAATCGATAGTAAAATCGATATAGAATCTATGGATTTGATGGTTGAAGTGAATACTACTGTTGGAAAGATAGAAAGAAGGATGGTTTTAATCTCTTTCTGTCAATGTTCAATTGGTATAACGAGAAATATTTGCATTCAAGTTTTATAAGTATGATGTTATCACTTGATGAAAGATATTTCAAGCTGTTCATTGAGGAAATAAAAAAGAATGATGATAAAGGTAATTTTTGTGTTGAGGATTTTTGTAAATGTGATGTCTTCCCAAATAGAAATGATCATGCAGAAAAACTAAATATAGATATTTTGATTACTTCAAAGACAACAAACAAGGTAATTATCATCGAGAACAAAACATTTGCAAAAGACAGAATAGTAGATGGTAACCCACAGCTTTTAGGTTATGGGAAGAAGATTATAGAATCAGCAAAATTCGAAAATATTAGGGATGAGAAAGACATTTATTACGTGTATCTGAGTCTTAGAGGTGTGTTCCCTTCTGAAAAAGAAGAGTTTAAGGATAAGAATTTGATAACAATAAGCTATGATAAAAACATAAGAAACTGGATTAACGTGAGTTCGGTATAATAATCTTATGCAATAAGCCTACTTTTATCAATGATGTCAATATTGAGCGACGGTTTCTTAGGAATGAGATTGTATGCGATAAGCCCTGCAATCAGGTTGGAAGCAAA
>HF992505.1 GCA_000436695.1 Prevotella sp. CAG:1185
TATTTATCCACTTTTACGGGACAGTAGTGATACAAAACGTCAAATTTAAGTCAATTTTTATCTTTTAAGTCACACCGCAATAATATGGAATTAAGAAATATTTATCAACAACAACAAATAATATCAAGGCATCATTACGAAAGTGCAACCTAATAATACAAAAAAGAAGCCAAATGTATATCTAAATAAGAAATACGCTATTTTCCCAAAAGGCTTTATTTCATAAGAAAATCAGCAACACACAAAAACGTATCATTATTAATAGGTATTTTATGGATATATAAATACAGAATCATTATTTTTTGTTACTTTTGCATTACTTAATAAAAAGAGGTACAAAGATGAGATTATCAGAACTTAAGACCGGTGAAAGAGGAGTAATTGTAAAAGTAATGGGACATGGCGGATTCCGTAAACGTATTGTTGAAATGGGATTCATCAGAGGTAAAATTGTTACAGTCTTACTTAACGCCCCACTCCAAGACCCCGTCAAATATCAGATAATGGGATATGAAATATCACTGCGCCACACAGAAGCAGCAATGATAGAAATCATACCGGCAGATAAAGCACAAAAGCTAGAAGAGGAAGAAGCGAAAAAACTAGGAATGACAAACATATCCCAAACTGAAGATGACGACCCGCGGTTAACAGACGAAATGCTGCATAAAGCAGCAATAGAAAAAAGTCACACAATAAATATTGCTCTAATAGGCAATCCGAACTGTGGCAAAACATCTTTATTTAATTTTGTATCCGGTGCGCACGAAAGAGTAGGAAACTATTCAGGTGTCACGGTAGATGCAAAAGAAGGGCATGCAGAATTCAATGGTTATAATTTTAACATCGTTGATCTTCCCGGAACATATTCATTGTCTGCATATAGTCCAGAGGAATTGTATGTAAGAAAACAAATTGTCGAGAAGACTCCTGATGTAATAATAAATGTCATTGATGCAAGCAATATAGAGAGAAATCTCTATTTGACGACACAACTCGTTGACATGAATCTCAAAATTGTAGGTGCGTTAAACATGTTTGACGAGTTTGAGTCACGAGGCGACAAACTTGATTATGACAAACTTGGCGAACTGTTCGGAATGCCATTTGTCCCAACAGTGTTCAAGACCGGACGTGGAATAGACGAACTATTCCAAACAATTATAAATGTATATGAAGGAGTAAGCGAACCTGGAAAAAATTATGTAAGACATATTCACCTCAATCACGGAAAATATATTGAGCAAGCCATTGACAAGGTGAAAAAAGAAATACAGAAAAACGACCAAATAAGGTATAAATACTCCACTCGTTTCCTTGCAATAAAACTACTAGAAAAAGATTCTAAAATAGAAAGTCAGATAAAGACTCTGCCTAACGGCAATGACATTATTAAGATAAGGGATAAAGCCGCCGAACAAATCCTTGAAGAAACACGGGAAGACAGTGAAACAGCTATAATGAATGCCAAATACGGCATTATACACGGAGCCATGCAAGAAGCCGGAAGCGAAGAAGGCAAACAGACTGACACATACCAAGTGACGCATGCTATTGATGCCGTGATAACAAACAGATACATTGGATTTCCTCTGTTCTTCATTTTTCTATACCTGATGTTCGAAATAACATTTACATTAGGACAATATCCAATGGACTGGATAGAAAGTGGAGTCAATGCCCTTAGTGAATTAATGAGATCGATTATGCCGGAAGGGCCACTGAAAGATATGGTGGTTGACGGAGCAATAGCCGGTGTCGGAGCCGTTATTGTATTCTTGCCACAGATATTAATTTTATATTTTATAATTTCATTCATGGAAGATTCCGGCTACATGGCAAGAGCGGCTTTCATAATGGATAAGGTAATGCACAAGATGGGACTGCACGGCAAATCATTCATTCCCCTAATAATGGGGTTCGGATGCAATGTTCCTGCCGTTATGGCCACACGAACAATCGAAAGCAGACGCAGCCGGCTGATAACCATATTAGTGCTTCCGCTGATGAGCTGCAGTGCACGCTTACCTATTTATATTATGATTATCGGCACATTCTTCGCAGTAAAATATCAGTCACTCGTAATGATCTCTCTGTATGTTACAGGCGTCATTCTTGCTGTCATAATGAGCCGCATCTTCAGCAAATGGCTGATTAAAGGAGACGACACACCATTCGTAATGGAACTGCCTCCATACAGATTTCCTACCGGCAAGGCTATTTTACGTCACACATGGGAGAAAGGTAAACAATACCTTAAAAAGATGGGTGGAATCATTTTGGTTGCAAGCCTAATAGTATGGGCATTAGGATATTTTCCTCACAACAAAAACCTCAACAACAGAGAACAGAAAGAGCAAAGCTACATCGGATTAATAGGCAAGACTATCGAACCTGTGTTCAAGGCACAAGGCTTTAACTGGAAATTAGACGTAAGTCTTGTTGCCGGCATAGGAGCAAAAGAGATTGTAGCATCTACAATGGGAGTTCTGTATTCAAACGATAACGAAGCCTCATCTGATGCAGAAAAGTACCAAATCCTGCACGAAAAGATGCAAGCTGACGGAATAACTCCACTGATAGCATTCTCTTACCTGCTGTTCGTTCTTATCTACTTCCCGTGCATAGCAACGGTAGCTGCAATAAAGAGTGAAACCGGCAGTTGGAAATGGACAATGTTTTCCATACTCTACACAACCCTACTAGCATGGTGTGTGTCTGCACTCTGCTATCAAGTGGGAAATATGCTATTATAACAGCATACACAAGAATCTGAAATTGTAAATACATATCAAACGAATCCGACGAGACGCAGACTTCATGTACAAAACGTTTCGCCGGATTTATTTATACATTCAATTAGAATTATATCCACACACATTTGACATCCAACCAAAGTTAACATATAATATATTGACAAAAACCTAACCAACTACATTTTCAAATTAACAATACAGACAACACACATTGACAACATGCCATCATCATGAGTATGCTTAAAAGACAAAGAAAAATTATTGTTCGTACAAATTTTGCAACAAATAAAATATCATTACAAAGAAGCATACAGAGGCAAAATACAACATGGTTTAAATAAAGATAAAATGAAATAGCACTTAAATATAACAACATGCATAATTAAGCACAAAATCATGTAAGTATATGATTTATAGCATATTTAAGCGTTCAAAAACGCAAAAAAAGCAAAATATATTTCCGTTTCACGTCAAAAACTATTATATTTGCACGCTCAAAAGAAAAGTTAAGAACTGAAAAAAGTAAATTCATATAAAAATGACTAAGGCAGATATAATTGAAGAAATTGTAGAATCAACAGGAATTGCGAAAAAAGACGTTTCCGCAACGGTTGAAGCTTTCATGGAAGTTATAAAAAAGAGCTTGCTTGAAAAGAAAGAAAATGTATACCTGCGCGGCTTCGGCAGTTTTATAGTAAAACATAGAGCTGAAAAGACAGCACGTAATATATCTCAGAATACTACGATAGTAATCAAGGCTCACGATTTTCCTAGCTTTAAGCCAGCAAAAAGCTTTGTTAGCAAGATGAAAGGTGAATAAAAGCGGATTTTTAATCAAACAATATTATATAAACCATTTAAATTTATAAGCTATGCCAAGCGGTAAGAAGAAAAAAGGCCACAAGATGGCTACACACAAACGTAAAAAAAGATTAAGAAAGAACAGACATAAGAGCAAGTAAACTCTTTAAAGTCTGTAAATTCAGAAATTACAGGGCATGTCGTCACAGCCTAAAAGACCGGTGGACATGCCCTCTTCTTTGACAAAACTAAGTTCAGAAAAAAAGAAATGACCAGCGAAGTTGTAATTGATGTCCAACAGAAAGAGATTTCGATTGCCCTGCTGGAAGATAAAAATCTAGTAGAGTATCAAACTGAGCAGCGCTCAGCATCTTTCTCGGTTGGCAATATCTATATGGCAAAAGTTAAGAAACTGATGCCAGGACTTAATGCCTGCTTTGTAGATGTAGGATTCGAACGTGATGCTTTTCTCCATTATCTTGACTTAGGAAGTCAATTTGACTCATACGAAAAGTATTTAAAACAGGTAAAAAGTGATAGAAAGAAACTTTATCCTCTTTCAAAGGCAACACATCTTCCTGATTTAAAAAAAGACGGAAGCATACAAAACACGCTACGTGTTGGCCAGGAGGTTATGGTGCAGATTGTAAAAGAACCAATATCCACAAAAGGTCCACGACTCACAGGAGAATTGAGCTTTGCTGGCCGATATTTGGTTCTGATACCATTCAACGATAAAGTTTCTGTTTCTTCAAAAATTAAAAGTGGCGAAGAACGAGCACGACTCAAACAGCTCATCAACAGCATCCGTCCAAAAAATTTTGGTGTTATTGTACGTACTGTTGCTGAAGGCAAAAGAGTTGCAGAACTTGACACTGAATTAAAGATTCTCTTGAAGCGTTGGGAGGATACCATTACTAAAGTACAAAAAACAGAAAAAAGACCTCAACTGGTATATGAGGAAACAAGCCGCGTTGTAGCATTGTTGCGCGACTTATTTAATCCTTCATACGAAAATATTTATATTAATGATGAAGAGGTCTACAAAGAAGTAAAACACTACGTAACCCTAATTGCCCCAGACAAGGCAAATATAGTAAAGATGTACTCTGGTAATGTTCCTATCTTTGACAATTTTAACATCACCAAACAAATCAAATCTAGCTTCGGCAAGATAGTGAACTACAAACATGGTGCATATTTAATAATTGAGCACACTGAAGCACTGCATGTTGTAGACGTAAACAGCGGAAACAGAACACGCTCCGCCAACGGACAAGAAGCCAATGCACTTGATGTTAATCTTGGAGCTGCAGACGAACTTGCAAGACAGTTACGCTTAAGAGATATGGGAGGTATTATTGTTGTTGACTTCATAGACATGAATCTTGCCGAAGACAGGCAGCTGCTCTATGAACGTATGTGCAAGAACATGCAAAAAGACCGTGCACGCCACAACATCTTGCCGTTGAGTAAATTTGGACTCATGCAGATAACACGCCAAAGAGTCCGCCCGGCAATGGACGTAAACGTTGAAGAAACCTGCCCTACTTGTTTTGGTAAAGGAACAATTAAGTCGAGTATACTTTTTGTAGATCAGCTTGAGAGAAAAATTGACAGACTAGTTAACAAAATAGGGATAAAGAAATTCTATCTGCACGTACATCCTTATGTTGCCGCATATATCAACCAAGGTTTTATAAGCCTTAAACGCAAATGGCAGATGAAATACGGCATGGGAGTACATGTAATTCCTTCGCAAAAGATGGCTTTCTTGCAATATGAGTTTTATGACAGCAAGAAACATTTTATCGATATGCAAGAGGAAATTGAAACGAAATAAAAAAAGATGTGTCCGCTTAACGGACACATCTTTTTTTATTTAATAAGCCTGATAAGGCAAACCAACTCAATCAATGCAAACAAATCACTGAACAACTTTAAATCTTATACGGAACGTATGTTTTTCCTCATCCCAATTTGTTCCAAGTATTTCAAAACGCCCGATTTGTGAAGTGGAACGCACATGCTTGCCTATGCACGGACATACGTCATAATCTCCAATACGCACAAGGCGCAATGTTTCTGACGCATCTTCAGGAAGTCTGTCGAGCGATACACCTTCAGGAACATTGTTACGATTGACATATTCAAACTTTACAGGTAAATCTTCCTCTATAAGCTCATTCATTTTTCTCTCTATATCACGTTCTTCACGGCGCGATGGCTTATGATCAAGAACATAACTTATTTTACTCTTTTTACGCTCTATGTGAGCATTATTTGAACGCTCACAACCAAACATACGTATCATTGTCTGGTTGAGAAGATGTTCTGCCGTATGTGCCGGTGGAAACTCTTCTTTGTTATGCGCATTTAAAATATAATCTTCAGCCATGTTGTAAATTAATTTGTGATTAAAAAGAATTCTTGAATAAAGATTTACACTATAAACTTATATACACGACCGCCATAAGCAGGTACGTTCAGATTTACAGCTGAATCAGCGACAAGTGATAATTTTGCAGTATCTCCTGTGAGCAAGTCTGTCGCATTGACATTCTTCTCCGGCAACTGCATATAGTCGAATGCATGCCGTGGTATGTTTACAGCACAACCAACGGCCTTATCTGAGAAGTTTACGACAACAAAAAGCACCTCTTTGCCGGATTTTCTCAAGAAAGCATATTGGCTGTATGGCTCAAACATGCTGCTTCTGGGGTTTACATACATCAGATCAAAGAATGAGCCTTCGCTAACAGCATTCTCATTGGCAGCAATATTCAGTATATCTGAATAGGCTTTTTCAAGGCGTCTTTCGTCTGACGTAAGCTTGTGTCTGTTTACATATCCGTGATAAAGAGAAGTAACCGTCCAATAATCAAATATTGTAGTACGGCCATCCATGCCGCTGAATCCTTCCTTATCCATGCCACGCTCGCCAAACTCCTGTCCGGCATACAGCATAAAAGGATTGTTATACAACAATGCACTTACTATTGCTGCCGGTAAAGCTTTAAAAGCATTGCCCGAAAGGAAATCGCTGGCAAGACGAAGTTCATCATGATTCTCAAGGAAATAAAGCATGTGGTCCTTTATATCATCTACGGCCTGCCACTGATATGTTATGTCTGAAGCAGCACTCTCACCACGAATGATACGACAAAGACAATCATACATCCCGACTTTATCGTACAAATAATCAAATCCGCTGCCAAGATAGCTTCTGTAAAGAGACGGATTATAAACTTCGCCTATAAATACGATTCCGGGAAAATCATTCTTTATCTTACCTATACACCAGTTCCAAAATTCTGAAGGCACCATCTCGGCCATGTCACACCTGAAACCGTCGACACCTTTTGCAGCCCAAAACGAAAGTATATCTTTCATTTTATGCCAAGTGTCAGGCACTGGTGAAAAATGATATGAGCGGCCACCGGCATCACAATAATCAATGCCATAATTCAGTTTTACGGTCTCATACCAGTCATTAATGCCGGGGCAATTGCCAAACTGGTCATTGCCTGTAGCCTTAGCCGGATATTCACTATATGCTTCGTCAGCATCTCCTTTCAAATCAAATGAAGGAGAAAACGGAACATTAGGACAATAATAGAAGTTGTTGTCTGGATAAAAACCTTTGTTTATATCATCCGTCTCACCAAAATCAGTTGTCCCGGCAGGCTTTTTAATTGATTTGTACTGACGCGCGACATGATTTGGCACAAAATCGATTATCACTTTCAGACCTGCGTTGTGCGTACGTTTCAATAAAGCCTCAAACTCTTCCATACGTCTGTCTACATCATCGGCCAAATCCGGGTCGATGTCATAATAGTCGACAATAGCGTAGGGCGAACCTGCTTTGCCCTTAACAACAGCCGGATGCTGACGTGGTATGCCAAAAGCAGAATAGTCAGTCTTTGACGCATGACGTATAACACCAGTATACCATACGTGTGTTACACCGAGTTTTTTTATACGGTGCAAAACGGCATCGTCAAAAAAACTCATCTTTCCGCAGCCATTTTCGGCAAGGGTTCCATTTTCAACACAATTACAAGAACGGTTGCCGAAAAGGCGCGTAAAGATTTGATATATTACTATTTTATGATGTTCCATCATTGCGGTTTATGCAATGCCATGAGCTGAAACGGTCTTGTCGATACGGGCTATCATTCCCTGCAGAGCCTTGCCAGGACCACACTCTGTAAAATCGTCAGCACCATCAGCAATCATGTTCTGAACACACTCAGTCCATCTAACAGAACTTGTGAGCTGAGCTATCAAGTTTGTCTTTATTTCAGCTGCATCAGTATGAGGTTTGCCGTCTACATTCTGATATACAGGACACTTAGGAGCGCTAAACTCTGTTGCCTCTATAGCTGCCTGAAGTTCGTCCTTTGCAGGCTGCATAAGCGGTGAATGGAATGCTCCGCCGACCTTCAGAGGAAGTGCACGCTTTGCACCGGCAGCCTTAAGTTTCTCACAAGCCTCGTTAATAGCCTCAATATTACCACTAATAACAAGCTGTCCAGGACAATTGAAATTAGCCGGAACACAAACATGACCTTCTTTGTTTACCTCTGCACAAACTTCCTCAACTTTCTCGTCCGGAAGACCAATTATTGCAGCCATTGTAGAAGGAGCAGCCTCGCATGCTTTCTGCATTGCCATTGCACGTGCATAAACAAGTTTAAGACCATCCTCAAAACTCAATGCGCCGGCAGCAACAAGAGCAGAGAACTCTCCGAGAGAATGACCAGCAACCATTGAAGGAGCAAAAGCATCACCCATGCACAATGCACTGATAACGCTATGAAGGAAGACTGCAGGCTGGGTTACCTTTGTCTGCTTAAGTTCTTCATCTGTTCCGTTAAACATGATGTCTGTTATCTTATAACCGAGAATGTCATTAGCCTTATCAAAAAGTTCTTTTGCCAATGGATTGCTCTCGTACAGGTCCTTGCCCATACCTACAAACTGTGCTCCCTGTCCGGGAAAAACAAATGCTTTCATATTTTTAAATATTTACTATTTGTAATTTGCGGTGCAAAGTTAACATATTTTCTGCATAAATGCAAGCGATAACATGTCATAAATCTGACAATCAGTGATTTATAATTTCTATTGATACAGCACAAGGCAAAAAGACGTGATAATCAATACAATATCAGTTATGAGAATATAGCCTTTTCAAACAATAATGCAGTACAAAAACATTCGTAAATTTTAAAGACGA
Source organism: Prevotella sp. CAG:1185 (assembly GCA_000436695.1). Classification (GTDB taxonomy): domain Bacteria; phylum Bacteroidota; class Bacteroidia; order Bacteroidales; family Bacteroidaceae; genus Prevotella. Next base: position 8,803 of record HF992505.1, read on the forward strand.
AAAACCACTGATTTAGCATATAAAATTCAGCGGTTTTTGAATATTAAATCAATGAGTTTTTATTCAAAAGTCAATGGATTTGTAGTACTTGCGTATCTACTTGATTACAAGCAAGTTGCGATTTGCCGTATTTTACATTGCAAAAGACGGCAAATTAAGAGCTGAAAGGTATCCTTTTACATCATAAAACGGCATCTATTGCAATGAGAAACAACGGCCTATAATTTTCAATACAAAATTACTATAAAACAAGCACTCAATGCAAGATGAGATTTAATAATATATTTTCAAAAAAAGAAACAAGGATAAAGTAATAAAATTTTTACATACAGACAAGAATAATAGTTACAAATACAAATCCACTAAATCCAATACACCCACCCTACTCCATGCGACAAGCCAACAAACAAAAAAAAGAAACTGTTACTACAATATAAATGGCATAACCATCAAAATATAATATGAGTATGACATACCATAATCTCCGAATTCATAAATTGAATATGTTTCAACACCCTATTAAGAGTTATGCTGACACCGTAAAAGCAAGAGTAACAATAAATTGCAATAAATCACAAAACATTATTTTCACATCAGACATTGTTTTTTCCAGAAATTCTTCGTTTATTTTCATTTTTTTATTAATTTTGCCTTAGTTCTAATTTTATATTATTTTATACCTATGGCTTATAATAATAATCACTTGGTCATAATGGCTGGTGGAGTTGGCAGCCGCTTTTGGCCGATGAGTACAACAGAAAAACCAAAACAGTTTATAGATGTATTAGGTGTGGGACGCTCCTTGCTGCAGCTTACTTTTGACAGATTCAAAGGAATTTGCTTGCCGGAGAATGTTTGGGTTGTAACTAACCGAAGCTATAAAGACCTTGTGTTAGAACAACTGCCGGAGATTCCTGCAACGAACATTCTATGCGAACCTTGCAGAAGAAACACGGCTCCTTGTATTGCATATGTAAGCTGGCGCATAAAAGCAAAAGACCGCGACGCCAACATTGTTGTTACACCTAGCGACCATATAGTGACAAACTGTGAAGAATTCAAACGTGTCATCACTCAATGTCTAAAGTTCACTAACGAGACTGACGCTATAGTAACGCTCGGTATGAAACCTACGAGGCCAGAAACCGGATATGGCTATATTCAGGCTGATCTGTCTTCAAGTTCACCACGCAATAAAGAAATATTCCGTGTTGACTCATTCAGAGAAAAGCCCGACTTGGAAACAGCTAAGAAATATATTCAAAACAAGAGCTATTTTTGGAATGCCGGTATATTCATCTGGGGTGTCAGCACTATCGTTAACGCATTCAGAATATATCAGCCAGCAATAAGCAAGATATTCGAAGGCATGCTTCCTATCTACGGAACTCCACAGGAACAGGAGGAAATAGACCGCAGATTCCCTGAATGTGAAAACATATCTGTTGACTATGCTATCATGGAGAAAGCCGAAGAAATATTTGTTTGTCCGGCAGACTTCGGATGGAGCGACCTTGGCACATGGGGCTCGCTGTTAGTACAGACGAAAAAAGACTTGTATGGAAATGGTGTTATCGGCGATAATGTTTCACTCTTCGACACGCATAACTGCATAATACACACATTGGATAAAAAGAAAGTTGTTATACAGGGGCTTGACGGATTTATCGTAGCCGATGACGACGATAAGTTGTTGATATGCAAATTGTCTGAAGAACAGCGCATAAAGCAGTTTTCAAACGATGACAAATAAATTTGAATTCTGGAATAAGCATAATTAATGATGGATAAAAAAATAGCATTAATAACTGGCATTACCGGTCAAGACGGTTCTTTCTTGGCTGAATTTCTTATTGAAAAGGGATATGAAGTTCATGGACTGCTTCGCCGTTCATCATCATTTAACACTGGACGTATAGAGCATCTTTACCTTGATGAATGGGTAAGAGACATGAAAAAGTCAAGACTGGTAAACCTGCATTGGGCTGACATGACAGACTCGTCGTCACTGATTCGTATAATAGCTGAAATACAACCGACAGAAATATACAATCTGGCTGCTCAAAGTCACGTAAAGGTGTCTTTCGACGTACCCGAATATACTGCTGACACAGATGCTGTTGGTGTGTTAAGACTGCTTGAAGCTGTACGTATTTGTGGACTCGACAAGAGTTGCCGTATTTATCAGGCATCAACATCTGAACTGTTCGGAAAAGTTCAGGAGGTACCTCAGACTGAGACTACCCCATTCTATCCACGCTCACCTTATGCTGTTGCAAAACTTTATGGCTATTGGATAATGAAGAACTATCGTGAAAGCTATGGCATGTACTGCTGCAATGGTATTTTGTTCAATCATGAGAGTGAACGCAGAGGCGAAAACTTTGTTACAAGAAAGATAACTCTTGCGGCTTGCCGTATAGCACAGGGATATCAGGATAAACTATACTTGGGTAATCTTGACGCAAAACGCGACTGGGGATATGCACGCGACTATGTAGAATGTATGTGGCTCATACTGCAACAGCCTCAACCTGAAGACTTTGTTATTGCAACCGGCGAAATGCATACAGTAAGAGAGTTCTGTACACTTGCATTTAAGGAAGTTGGAATTGAGCTCCGTTGGGAAGGTGAAGGTGTTGACGAAAAAGGCATTAACGTAAAGACAGGAAAAACACTTGTAGAAGTTGATCCTAAATACTTCCGTCCTTGCGAAGTTGAACAATTGTTGGGCAACCCCGCCAAGGCGAAAAACGTATTAGGATGGAATCCTACAAAGACATCTTTCCATGAATTAATAAAGATAATGGTTAAGCATGATATGAGCTTCGTGAAGAAACTATATATCAAAGCTCAAATGGCAGAATAAGCATGTTGGACAAAAAATCTAAAATATTCGTTGCTGGGCACCACGGACTTGTGGGGTCTGCGATTTGGAACAACCTGAAGCAAAAAGGATACAACAATCTGGTTGGACGCACACACAAGGAACTGGATTTGCTTGATCCTGTTGCCGTAAAGAAGTTTTTTGATGATGAAAGGCCCGATGCCGTAGTTCTTGCAGCCGCTCATGTTGGAGGTATTATGGCAAACTTGAACCATAGGGCCGATTTTATTTACCAGAATCTTCAAATACAGCAAAACGTTATCGGAGAAAGTTTCAAACATAATGTTAAGAAACTGCTGTTCCTTGGCAGTACATGCATTTATCCTAAAATGGCGCAGCAGCCTATGCAGGAGAACGCATTGCTGACATCAGAGCTTGAATACACAAACGAACCTTATGCGATAGCAAAGATTGCCGGATTGAAGATGTGTGAGAGCTTTAGCCTGCAATATGGCTGCAACTATATTGCCGTCATGCCGACCAACTTATATGGACCAAATGATAATTTTCATCTTGAGAACAGCCATGTGCTACCTGCAATGTTACGCAAGATATATTTGGCTAAGTGTCTTAATGAAGATAATTGGGAGGCTGTACGCAAAGACTTGGATTTAAGGCCAGTTGAGGGCATAAGCGGACAAAACACTAACGCCGAGATACTGGACGTACTCAATAAATTCGGAATAACACCGCAAGCCGTTACCCTATGGGGCACAGGCAGTCCGATGAGAGAGTTCCTTTGGAGTGAAGAAATGGCTGATGCCAGTGTCTTTGTCTTATTGAATGTTGATTTCAAAGACACTTACGCACCTGATCAAAAAGAAATAAGAAATTGCCACATCAATGTTGGTACAGGCAAAGAAATAAGCATTCACGATGTTGCTGAAAAAGTAAAGAATGAAATAGGTTTCAAGGGCGAACTGCTTTGGGACGCAACAAAACCGGACGGAACTCCAAGAAAACTTACTGATGTAAGTAAATTACATAAACTTGGATGGCATCATAAAATTAAAATTGATGAAGGTATTCACAAGCTTTACGAATGGTACAAACTTGGAATATGCATTAATCACAAGAATTAAAGTCTACCCTGATAAAAAACAAGAGGCTGCTTCAACATTTAATTGAAACAGCCTCTTATTTTTTATGCGACAGACAAATATTCAAGGTTTTATGCCACGATTTTGTCTGTCGCATGGATAATTAGTAGCAATTATTATTTGCAATACCAGCTTACAATTGTTTCATACAATTCCTGCTTGCCAGAAGTTTGTTTAGGCTCACCATTCTCCTTAGCATAAGCAACTATATCTTCAAGAGAAAGTTTGCCTTCCTCAAACTCTTTACCCTTACCTGCATCAAATGAAGAATAGCGCTCCTTAACCATATCTCCAATCGGAGATTTCTCTATCAAGTTGGCTGCATTCTCCAAAGCGCGGGCCATAGCATCCATACCACTTATGTGAGCAATGAATATATCCTCAGGATCAGTTGAGTTACGACGCAGTTTTGCATCGAAATTAGAACCGCCATTGCCAAGACCGCCATTACGGATAATCTGCATCATAGCCTGAGTTAACTCCCAGTTGTCAATCGGGAACTGGTCTGTATCCCATCCGTTCTGATAATCACCACGGTTAGCGTCAATGCTGCCAAGCATACCATTATCAACTGCAACTGCAAGTTCATGCTCAAAAGTATGACCGGCAAGTGTTGCATGGTTAACCTCAATATTAACCTTAAAGTCCTTATCAAGACCATGAGCGCGCAAGAATCCGATAACAGTTTCTGTATCCACGTCATACTGATGCTTTGTCGGCTCCATTGGTTTCGGCTCAATCAGGAATGTTCCTGTAAATCCTTTAGAACGAGCATAGTCGCGGGCAGCCTTCAACATATTAGCCAGATGGTCTTTCTCACGCTGCATCTGAGTGTTCAACAGACTCATGTAGCCTTCACGTCCACCCCAGAATACATAGTTAGTACCACCAAGTTTGATTGTTGCATCAATTGCATTCTTTATCTGAACAGCAGCACGGGCAACTACATCAAAATCAGGATTTGTTGCAGCACCATTCATATATCTCTTATGACCGAATACGTTAGCCGTACCCCAAAGCAACTTGATGTTAGTACCCTTCATCTTCTCAAGAGCATAATCTGTAATAGCTTTCATACGAGCCTCATACTCTTCGATGGTAGCGCCTTCGTCAACCAAATCAACATCATGGAAACAGAAATATTCGATTCCAAGTTTTCCCATAATCTCGAATCCGGCATCCATCTTGTCCTTTGCACGCTCTACGGCATCAGCCTTTTCGTCCCAAGGATAAACACGTGTACCGCCACCGAACTGGTCACCACTTGCAGCGCCTAATGTATGCCACCAAGCCATAGCAAACTTCAACCAATCCTTCATTTTCTTACCCATTATTACCTTTTCAGCATCATAATAATGATAAGCTAAAGGATTATTACTTTCTGTACCTTCAAATTTAATCTTTCCTATCTGTGGAAAATATTCTTTTACCATAACCATTATGTATTAAATTATTAAACTTATATAATTATTTCAGATTTGTTTTTTAATGATTTATTTGCTGCAACAATTTGTCCTTCCATAAAGAATAGGCCTGCAAATACTCTGAACGATGCCTGTCATCAGGCTCAATGACAGCAAGCTTTTTCAATGTACTGAAAGCCTCCTTATTATCTTTATAAATGCCACAGCCTATACCGGCTCCTTTAGCAGCTCCAACGCTGCCGTCTGTTTCATAAAGCTCTATTGTAGCACCACTTACTCCTGCCAATGTGTTTCTAAACAATTCACTAAGGAACATATTAGCTTTTCCGGCATGTATTTTATGAATATCCATGCCCATCTGCTGCATTACTTCCATGCCATAACAGAAACTGAAGACAATGCCCTCTTGAGCTGCGCGCATAAGGTGAGCCTTACCATGCTTATTGAAATTGACTCCATGAATTGAACAACCAATTTCTTTATTTTCAAGTACACGCTCTGCACCATTGCCAAATGGTATTATAGTAACACCATCACTTCCTATAGGCACACTGGCCATCATATCATTCATGTCAGAATAAGACATTCCCTCAGGAGCCACATTACGGCGCATCCATGCATTAAGAATGCCTGTTCCGTTAATACAAAGCAAGACGCCAAGACGTTCCATGTCTTTCTTATAATTAACATGGGCAAAAGTGTTTACACGGCTCTTATTGTCATAATTAACTTCGCCCAATACGCCATACACAACACCAGAAGTACCTGCCGTCGATGCAATCTCGCCCGGATTAAAGACGTTAAGACTAAGTGCGTTATTCGGCTGATCACCAGCTCTATAGCTTATAGGAGTTCCGGCCTTCAATCCCAGTTCATTAGCAGCTTCCTCAGAAACTTCACTCTGAATGCTGAAAGTGGGAACAATATCTGCTATTAAACTTTCGTCAAAACCAAAATAATCCAAAAGGAATTTAGCGACACACTTGTTCTTAAAATCCCACATCATTCCTTCGCTCAATCCACTTATTGTGGTGTTGATCACTCCACTCAGCTTCATTGCGATATAATCGCCGGGCAACATCACCTTATATATCTTTTCAAATACATCAGGTTCATTGTCTTTAACCCATGCAAGTTTTGACGCCGTAAAGTTACCGGGAGAATTAAGAAGATGACTAAGGCACATCTTCTCACCTATACCCTTGAAAGCATTCTCTCCATAAGGAACAGCTCTTGAGTCGCACCATATTATAGAAGGTCTAAGCACCTGCTGCTGCTTGTCAACACAAACCAGTCCATGCATCTGATAAGATATGCCAATAGCCTTAATATCTTCACCTTTCACTGAAGAATCAGCCATGACCTTTCTCAAGCTTAGTTTTGCATTTTCCCACCACATTTGCGGATCCTGCTCAGCCCAGCCAGACCTGACAGCTATTATAGGCGCCTCCTTTTCAGGATAAAACGCGGATGCGACACATACGCCGCTATCTGAATCAACTAATGATGCCTTAACAGACGAACTGCCGACATCAAAACCTAATAAATATCTTCCAGCCATAATATTAAATGTACTTTTATAGTAAAAACGATTAAGAGACGTGTTTCCCTATTTTTTTGTACCTAATTGTATCTTAAAGTGTCTTAAAATAAAGATAACGATAAATCATCATTATCATTCTTCTTTGGTTCCGGCTCATCATCTTCAACAAAATCAAACTGCAACTGATTGCCGGCCTTTGAAGAAAGGTTTATACGATAAACGCCGCGTACCTCTGTTTTTTCAATGATTGAATCAGGCGATTTACTATTACGAATAAGATATGCGGATACATAATGATACACATCATCAAATGTCACAACATTGAAAAATCCATTGTTGTGGTTAAAAACATGCTTTGCTATCTTTTTAACGCTCAAGCCCTTGGGGCCTGCTTCGCCAAGAACAAAAATAATATCGCGGTCGTAGTTCATAGTATTACAAAATAAAAAAGGACCGGTAAGCTAATATTACCAGCCCTTTTTAAATATTCTTTCTACAGATTAAGCTAATGTAATCTTATTCTCTGCATCCTTAATCTTACCCTCTTTAAAGAGCCAGCCCATACCGAGCAATGTCTCTTCTGTGGTAATCTTAGCTGCTTTAGCAATTTCAGCAACACTCAAGGGCTGTTCTGCTGTAGCCAAGGCCTGATAAACATCACCAGCCTTGAAACCAACTGTTTCAGCATTAATCTCGAAAACTACCTTCTTTGCAGTACTTCTCTTCGGTGCTGCCTTCTTTTCAGCTGCCTTCGTTGCAGCCTTTTTTACACTTACGTTCTTCTCTGTCATAATTTAAGTAAAACACATTAAGATCGACTATGTCATTGACACACAATCTTTTCAAATTTTCGATGCAAATATAATGCTTTTATTCAAATTAATAAAAATTTTATCAAAGAAAAATAGCATTTAATACATTACACCGCTTTTTTATATCAATTTTCTTGACATAAATCAACCTTAATTTGCAATTCCTTAAGCTGTTTCTCATCCAGAGCAGAAGGAGCATCGAGCATAACATCGCGGCCACTATTGTTCTTCGGGAACGCAATGCAGTCACGAATACTGTCAAGACCAGCCATGATAGAAACAAAGCGGTCAAGACCAAAAGCAAGACCTGCATGAGGGGGTGCTCCATATTTGAACGCATTGATCAAGAAGCCAAACTGTGCCATTGCACGTTCCGGTGTAAATCCAAGAATCTTGAACATACGTTCCTGAAGGCGTCCGTCATGAATACGTAAACTTCCGCCACCCACTTCAATACCATTACATACAAAGTCGTATGCCTTAGCACGTACTTTTTCAGGATGATCCTCGAGCAATGGTATATCGTCAGGATTAGGCATCGTAAACGGATGGTGGGTTGACATCAGGCGCTGTTCCTCATCGCTCCATTCGAACAACGGGAAATCAATAATCCACAGACATTCAAACTTATTCTTATCACGCAGACCCAATCTGTCGCCCATCTCAAGTCGCAGGCTACACAACTGTACACGAGTCTTGTTTGCATTGTCACCACTAAGGATGAGAACCAAGTCTCCATTGTTGGCACCTGTAACTTCCTTAAGTTTCAACAATACATTTGCATCATAAAATTTATCTATGCTGCTCTTAACCGAACCGTCTTCATTAAATTTAACCCAAACGAGTCCCTTTGCGCCAATCTGCGGCTTCTTTACAAAGTCTGTCAACTGGTCTATCTGTTTTCTTGTGTATGAAGCGCATCCAGGAACACAGATACCGCCGATATACTCCGCATTGTTAAACACTTCAAATGAGCCTGTACCCTTAAGTGTATCCATAAGTTCAACGAACTCCATGCCGAAACGCAGGTCTGGCTTGTCACTTCCGAATCTGCGCATAGCCTCATGCCATGTCATCTGCTGAAGTTTTGCGGGAAGTTCAACACCACGTATCTCCTTAAACAAATGACGCGCCATATCTTCAAACAGATTGATGACATCATCCTGATCAACAAACGACATCTCACAGTCTATCTGAGTAAACTCAGGCTGACGGTCTGCACGTAAATCCTCATCACGGAAACATTTTGCTATCTGGAAATATCTGTCGAAACCGCTCACCATCAATAGCTGTTTTAACGTCTGCGGGCTTTGTGGCAAAGCATAGAATTGTCCGGGATTCATACGTGAGGGCACAACAAAGTCGCGAGCACCTTCAGGTGTACTACCTATTAATATAGGTGTCTCCACTTCAATAAAGTCTTTTGAATCCAAGAAATTGCGTATCAATATCGTCATACGGTGACGCAGTTCAAGATTTTTACGCACACATGAACGGCGCAAATCCAGATAACGATATTTCATTCTTATATCATCACCGCCATCCGTATTGTCTTCAATTGTAAACGGAGGCGTAAGGCTCTCACTCAACACATTAAGCTCAGAGACGATAATTTCAATTTCTCCTGTAGGCAAATTTTTGTTTTTACTTTCGCGTTCGTTTACGCGTCCTGTTGCCTGAATACAAAACTCTCGTCCCAGTTTGTTGGCTGCGGCACACAATTCCGCATTGTCATTTTCGTTAAAGACCAGCTGAGTTATACCATAGCGGTCGCGGATGTCCACAAAGGTCATGCCGCCCATTTTACGGAGACGCTGAACCCATCCAGCCAGAGTTACAGTCTTGCCTGCATCTGCCAGGCGCAACTCTCCACATGTATTTGTTCTGTACATAAACTTACAAATTCTTTAATCTAAGTGCAAAAGTACAAAAAATGGCTGAATGAACAAATTTTATTGCCTAAAAGTAAACTCATATTTAGCTATACGACATTATCGAAATATCAATATACCATTTTACGGCATTTCGCCATGCGGACAAATGGTTATCAAAATAAAATCATCCGCCTGAAGGCTATGGTATGTTATATACAGAATTTATAATGAATCTGATAAAATTGCATGACAAATAAGTCTTCAATTAATTAAGGATATTCTGCATCGTAATCAAGAAAACTTTTTTAAAAATACGCCTCAAAAGTGACATTTTTCAAGAATAATTTAGAATTTTGCTAAATCAGTTGCATAAAATCGGCTATTTTCATATAGCATTAATAATCAGCCACTTAACTCTTTCCATCAAATAATCAGATAAATTTTTACATGCAATTTAGGGCATATTACAATGCAAAAGCATAGCTTTTAGGTCGCAAAAGCTATGCTTTTACAACTCTAAATCAATGAAAATACCGGAAACAAACAGCCATTTTCTAAGTATTAGCGCTTTCATACAGTTAAAATATATTACAAAACAATCAACAACGGGCCCATGCATTAACATCTATTATACATCGAATTCTATTTTCAAGAAAACCCGCCAACGATTTTTGTTTAATATTTTTCTAAACAGACAACAAAATAATTTACAAGAGCCACTTCTTATTACAAGTTAAAAAAAGGCCACAATATTATTATACAATCTCAATTAAAAATTAACCATAAAAGAAATCAGAATATTAAATTTAAGCCGTGGATGTTTTTACAACCGAAACAAAAGACTCACGCATCAAATACTACACAATATTTTTTACATTATCAGCCAAATCATATCTACGAAAGTTCCTATAAGCCACGAGATTATGCCAATTAAAAATTAATTAACACAAAAAGTACCCCTCTATGTGTATTTTATAAAAAAAAGATGTAATTTTGCTCCAAAAATATTATATAAATACATAAAAATGAAAAAGATTTTATTCATTTCAATGATGCTGATATTATGTTTAGGCAGCATATCAGCACAAAAGGTTGCAGAGATAAAGTTTGACAAACAGACTTATAATTTCGGCAAATTTTCAGAAAGCAACCCTGTGCAAAAATGCACATTCACTTTCACCAACGTGGGCAACGCTCCACTTGTAATAAATCAGGCCATGGCCAGTTGCGGTTGTACGGTGCCGTCATACACAAAAGCTCCGATAGCCCCAGGCGCAAAAGGGACTATTACCGTAACCTATAACGGCAAAGGAAAATTCCCAGGACATTTCAAAAAGTCGATTACCATTAAGACAAACGCAAAGACCGAAATGGTGAGACTATATGTAGAAGGAACAATGGAAGAAGCAAAATAAATTAAAAGCGGAGAAATGACGAATCAATTTCTCCGCTTTTAATTTATAAAGCAAGCAAAACATTTACACTACCCATTTAATCAGAACGAATATGCGAATCCTATGGAAGCATATTCCTTAAACTGCCAATAGCCATAATGCTCATCGCGAACCGAAGAGCCATCATCAAATCTCGGATAAAGGAATATGTTTGATGAAATATATTTATTAAACTGGAATGTCAGCGTATTCTCCCATTCCAACTCAGTACGTTCATAAGTAGTATAACCATACAGACGCGTTTTCCATTTTATCATCTCAGAGAAAGCCCACGTCAGATCTATGGTAAACTCAGAACCGAAGTCATTCATCGTATGCGAACCTTCATCCAGTCCATATCGCGTAGCCAACGACTCACGGCCTACATATCTGAAGTTGTATGCCAAAGGCGCAAGCTGAACCGACCCGGTCAACTTGCCGTTAAAAGCATTCACTGAATAGCTCATACCTAAAGACAAGTTTAAGTTCAATGGCGACAAAATATCAGAATACACCTCCGGATCGTTACTCTTATACCCACGCATAAACTGGGTATAAGCTATAAGCTGCAATGTATAATACCAATTTTTACTTGCCTGCAGTCCTAACTTGCCCGTATATCTTATAAGGTCTTCAGACGTCTTGATATTATGCAGCGTGTCGCCGCTTGAAGTCTGAAGTCCAAGTTTCAACTCTAATTTATTTTCAAACTTCACCTTCTGCTTATTATTATAATTAGCCTGTAACGTGGCACTGGCCACCATAGAATAATTACTTTCACCGCCTTTATACCAGTTACCCGAAACATAGTTTTGCAAGAACTGAAGATAATAATCACCGCCAAAAGTCCAAAAGTTAGGTTTTTCGATTACAATCTCAACCGGAGCGTCAAAGTTCTCCTCCGGAGCTGTTGATTCCTGGCGAGAGTAATCAACTTTATGACGAATCGGCGCAGTAATTTCCTCATGCAGCGAACCGATTTTCTTCAAGTCTTTTTCAGATGCGACAACTAATCCCGGGTGATTTACATAAACAGACATTAATGCATCATCTATTGCCCCGCTGACATCGTCAACTCCACTATAATTATCCTTTAGTCCGAAACTATGGCTAGACACAGAGTAATAAAATGTCAAAGGTGCAAAAAACCTGAAGAAGCGCGCGTCTGTCTTAAAGTTATCTTTAAGCGAATCTTCGGCAAAAATAACAGAATCGGCTTTTATCTTATACGTTCGTAACGAATCCATGTATGCAAGCACCAAGGCCGAATCACGACTAATGTTACGGTGTATATACTTGACAGGCCGGCCGTAGCACCACATTACACACAAACTCTCAAGAAGTAGAAATATAAATAAATGCTTATGTTTCATACCATTTTTGATTTTTGTTTGCAAAGTTAGTATTTATATTCAAAAACCGAACAACTATGGCAGTTTTTTTCAACACATGCGAAACTGCTAAAATTAAGAGATTATAATTTTGGCATATCAGCATTTTTTCTTAATTTTGCACCTTGTATATTAGTATTATTAAATAACCAAAATATTATTATCGTGGCAGAGACAAAGTATATATTCGTTACCGGCGGTGTGGCTTCCTCACTTGGAAAAGGAATAATATCGTCATCAATAGGCAAACTTCTTCAGGCCAGAGGATACAACATCACAATTCAAAAGTTCGACCCATACATCAACATTGACCCAGGAACGCTCAATCCTTATGAGCATGGCGAATGTTATGTTACAGTGGATGGCCACGAGGCAGACCTTGACCTTGGCCACTACGAACGTTTCACCGGTATTCAGACAACAAAAGCCAACAATCTTACAACAGGCCGCATATACAAGGCTGTTATTGATAAAGAGCGCCGTGGCGACTATCTGGGTAAGACCATACAGGTAATACCTCACATAACAGATGAGATTAAGCGCAACGTAATGTTGCTTGGCAAAAAGAACAATTACGACTTTGTTATTACTGAAATTGGAGGAACCGTAGGAGACATTGAAGGTCTTCCGTTCCTTGAAAGCATCAGACAGCTTAAATGGGAGCTTGGAAAAAGAGCGCTCTGCGTACACCTTACTTACATTCCTTATCTGGCTGCTGCCAAAGAGCTTAAGACCAAGCCGACACAGCATTCTGTAAAGGAGCTGCAAAGTGTTGGTATTCAGCCGGATATTCTCGTTTTGAGAACCGAGCATCCTATAAACGACACCATAAGGAAAAAAGTGGCAAACTTCTGTAATGTTGATGTTGACGCCGTTGTTCAGAGTGTCGACATGCCTACAATTTATGAAGTGCCAGTCCGCATGCAAGAGCAAAAGCTGGACGAGACCATATTGAGAAAGATGGGTGAGCCTGTCGGCGAGACACCTACTTTAGGTCCTTGGCGTTCATTCTTGGAGCGCAGACATAAAGCTACAGAAATAGTAAACATCGGATTGGTAGGCAAATACGACTTGCAAGACGCTTATAAGAGTATTCTTGAGAGCCTTTCACAAGCAGGAACCTACAACGACTATAAAGTTAAGACAACATTCATTAACAGCGAAAAGGTTACAGAAGAAAATGTTGCCGAAAAACTTAAGGGCATGGATGGTATCGTCATTTGCCCAGGATTCGGTCAAAGAGGTATTGAAGGCAAGATAGTAGCCGCTCATTACACCCGAACACATGACATACCGACATTCGGAATTTGCTTAGGCATGCAGATGATGGTTATCGAGTTTGCACGCAATGTCCTCGGTTATGAGGATGCAAACAGCCGCGAAATGGACGAGAAGACAGAACATAATGTTATCGACATTATGGAAGATCAGAAAAATATTACTAACATGGGTGGTACAATGCGTCTTGGAGCCTATGAATGTATATTGAAACAAGGTTCGCGTGTGTTTGATATTTACAAGAAGGAATATATTCAGGAGCGTCACCGCCATCGCTATGAGTTCAACAACGACTTTGAACAGGAATTTGAACGTGCAGGAATGAAGTGTGTTGGCCGCAATCCTGAAAGCAATCTTGTCGAAATAGTTGAAATTCCGGGTCTGAAATGGTATATCGGAACACAGTTCCACCCAGAATATTCAAGCACAGTGCTTCATCCGCATCCACTGTTCCTCGACTTTATCAAAAAAGCAATTGAGAACAAGAAAAGCAATAATTGAAATAAATAACCAAAGAAACAACTGTATAAATACAAGAAATGGATAAAAATACAATTATCGGCTTCGTTCTCATTGCGGCTTTGCTGATTGGTTTCAGTTGGTATACAAAGCCTTCAGACGAGGAAATTGCACAACAACGCAAGCAAGACTCTATCACAGCTATTGCTAAGAAGAAAGCTGAAGAAAAACAGAAGGCTGAAGCACAAGCTGAGAAAGCCAATGCGGCAAATACAGTAATGGCAGACACCACCGTCGCTCTAAATAAGTCACTGGCTGGAAAAGGACAGAATATTGTTCTGAAAAATTCAAAGCTAGAGCTTACCCTTAACACTAAAGGCGGAACTGTGGAAAAAGCTGTCATAAAGAACTTTAAAGATAATAAAGGCAACAAAGATCTTACTCTTTTCGACGGTAAGGATCAGTCGCTCAAATTCATGCTGGAAGGTAAAGAGACAAACATTATAACAAGTGATTTGTACTTTACGCCATCGAACATCACTGATTCAACTGTTACCATGACGGCTTTAGGAGCCAATGGTAAATCTTTGGTCATGAATTATAAATTAGGTAAAGACTACATGCTGCATTTCTCTTTACAGGCTAACGGAATGAGCGGTATGTTCTCGCCTAATTATAATAAGGTGGACATAGAATGGACTGACCACTGCCGCCAGCAGGAAAAAGGTTTTACTTTTGAAAACAGATACGCATCACTTACATACCATTTAACTGAAGGCGGAACAGATTATTTGAGTGAAACAAGCGAGAAGGTTGACGAAAAGATTGAAGACGCTATCGACTGGGTCGCATTCAAGAATCAGTTCTTCAGTGCAGTAATGATTGCAAAAGATGATTTCGGTGCCAATTCTTTAATGACAAGCATTCCTCAGGAGAAAGGCTCAGGCTACCTGAAGCAGTATGGTGCAAAGATGCAGACATCATTCGACCCGACCGGAAAGAATCTTACGGAACTTGAATTCTATTATGGACCTAACGATTTCAGACTGCTGCAAAAGATTGAAAAAGAAAGCACATTCAATAAAGAGCTCGAACTGCATCGTCTGGTTTATCTTGGCTGGCCACTGTTCCGTATAATCAACCGATGGTTTACCCTATATGTGTTCGATTGGCTTACAGGCATGAACATCAATATGGGTATCGTCCTTATATTGATTACACTCTTGCTGAAAGTTATAACATTCCCACTTGTAAAGAAGAGCTATATGTCGTCTGCCAAGATGAGAGTGTTAAAGCCGAAACTTGACGAAGCGACCAAGCAATATAACAAGCCCGAAGACCAAATGCAGAAACAGCAGGCAATGATGGCTCTGTATGCAAAATATGGCGTCAGCCCGCTAAGCGGATGCCTTCCTATGCTGATACAGGCTCCTATCTGGATTGCAATGTTCAACTTCGTGCCTAATGCTATACAGCTTCGAGGCGAAAGTTTCCTATGGATAAGTGACCTTTCGACATACGACCCGATTATAGAATGGAATAAAAACATTTGGCTCATAGGCGATCACCTGAGCTTAACCTGTATTTTGTTCTGTATATCAAATGTGCTTTATTCTGTAATGACCATAAGACAGCAAAGAGATCAAATGGTCGGCGCACAGGCAGAACAAATGAAGATGATGCAATGGATGACAGTCCTTATGCCTATCATGTTCTTCTTCATGTTCAATGATTACTCATCAGGTCTTAACTTCTATTATTTCATATCTTTGTTCTTCAGCGCTGCCATAATGTGGACATTGCGCAAGACCACTAATGACGAGAAACTTCTCAGTATACTCGAAGCAAGATATCAGGAAAATAAAAACAATCCAAAGAAAATGAGCGGTTTGGCAGCAAGGCTTGAAGCCATGCAAAAGCAGGCAGAAGAACTGAAGCGTCAGAGAGAAGCTCAAGACAAGATGAGAAAATAATAATTGACATACGTTAATAACTTTAAATAGGGGCATGCACGATGTATGCCCCTATGTTCTAAAAAACACTAATATTTATGAACAAGGCAACAATCTTAGCAACCGCACTTTCAATTTGTTGTGGTTCGGTTAACGCACAAGAGAATGCGAGCTTCATTGGCAAAAACAACATCACGTTGCAAAGCGACTTGATGACACCAGAAGCTCTGTGGACAATGGGTCGAATTGGCGGCGCACAAGCCTCGCCTGACGGGAAACACATAATCTACCAAGTAGGTTATTACAGTGTGAAACTCAACAAAGGCCATCAAGTAATCTACATCATGGATTCTGATGGAAAAAACAATAAAATGCTTACCAACTCACCAAAAAGTGAAACTGATGCCGTATGGATTAAAGGAGGACAAAAAATAGCCTTCCTCTGTGACGGACAGATATGGGAGATGAATCCTGACGGAAGCGGAAGGAAACAACTTACAAATGACAAAACCGGTATAGACGGCTTTAAATTCTCACCTGATGAAAAACATGTAATTCTAGTTAAACAGATTCCGTATCACGAAAGTATTAAAGAAAAACCGGCAGACCTTCCGTTGTCAACAGGAAGACTGATAACTGACATGAACTACAGACACTGGGACGAATATGTTGAATCCATCCCACATCCTTATGTCGCAGAAGTAACGTCCGATGGGATTGGTGAAGGCACAGACATAATGAAAGGTGAACCATACGAGTGTCCTGTAAAGCCGTTTGGCGGAACTGAACAGCTGGCATGGAGCACTGATTCAAAGACTATTGCATATACATCACGCAAGAAAACTGGCGTAAAATATGCGACATCTACAGATACTGACATTTACTTATATAACATAGACACCAAGAAAACTGTAAACATCTGCAAGCCAGCTGATTATAAAGAGCCTGAGATAAACTTGACTAAATCAATGAAATATCAGGAAGTAAACTCTGAAGAAAACTTAAAGAACAATCCTGGCTACGACGTTAATCCTAAGTTTTCTCCCGACGGTCAATACATTGCATGGCTAAGCATGGCCAGAGACGGATATGAAAGTGACCGTAACAGACTTTGTGTATATAACCTGAGTACAGGAAAAAAGACATACACTACAGAGTCGTTCGACTCAAACGTTGACGATTTTTGCTGGTCATCAGACTCCAAAACATTATATTTCCTTGGAATATGGCATGGATGCGAAAACATATATCAAACCAATCTCAAAGGAAACGTAATGCAACTCACTGACGGATGGTATGATTATGGATCTGTGCAGATGCTGAATAACGGTAAAAAGTTGCTTGCAGAAAGACACAGCATGTCACAGGCACCTGAACTTTATATCGTAACTCCAGGCAAAAAAGAAAAGACAGCAAAGGTAGAGCAGATAACCTTTGAAAACAAACATCTGTATGACCAAATGGCCTTTGGCAAGATTCAGCAGCGCTGGACAAAGACTACAGATGGAAAAGACATGATGTACTGGATTATTCTTCCGTCACATTTTGATGAGACAAAGAAATATCCTACATTGCTTTTCTGTGAAGGTGGTCCGCAAAGCCCCGTTTCTCAATTCTGGAGCTACAGATGGAACATGCAGATAATGGCAGCAAACGGATATGTTGTGATTGCCCCTAACAGAAGAGGCTTACCTGGATTCGGCAGTGAATGGAACGAAGAAATCTCCGGCGACTGGACAGGTCAGTGCATGAAAGATTACCTGAGCGCAATTGATGATGCATGCAAGAGTCTTCCATTTGTCGACAAAGACCGTCTTGGTGCTGTAGGAGCAAGTTTCGGAGGATTCAGCGTATACTATCTGGCAGGTCACCACAACAAACGTTTTAAATGCTTCATTGCACATGACGGAGCTTTCAATCTCGAATCGATGTACACAGATACAGAAGAAGCATGGTTCAGCAATTGGGAGTATGATGATGCCTTCTGGAATAAAGATATGACAGAAAATGCTAAGAGAACTTATGAAAACTCACCTCACAAGTTCGTTGATAAGTGGGATACGCCTATACTTTGCATACATGGAGAGAAAGATTATCGTATCAATGCAAATCAAGGCATGGGAGCATTCAATGCCGCACGAATGAGAGGCATTCCGGCAGAACTGCTTTTATTCCCGGATGAGAACCACTGGGTTTTGAAACCACAAAATGGAATCCTGTGGCAAAGGACATTCTTCAACTGGCTCGACCGCTGGCTGAAATAAAATTATCATTGACATAAATAACAATAAAAATAAGAAAAATAATGACAGAAGCAATTCAAAGGAAGCTGAACGATTCAGCCGCAGCGCGCTGGACAGCTTTGGTGTTAATAGCATTGGCAATGTTCTTTGCCTATATGTTTGTAGACGTAATGTCACCGCTACAATCACTCATTGAATCAAAACTCAAAGGCTGGGACAGTGGTGTATTTGGAACATATGCAGCATCAGAATATATCCTAAATGTATGCGGATTCCTTATTCTTGCAGGTATAATTCTTGATAAATGCGGAGTCAGATTTACTGGAATATTATCCACATCATTAATGGTTATCGGAGCTTCAATAAAATTCATCGGAATAAGCGACTGGTTCCAGGCCACAGCAATGTGTGATTGGCTTAATTCATGGTGGACAACACTGCCAGGCAGTGCTAAAATGGCATCATTCGGCTTCATGGTCTTTGGCTGCGGCTGCGAAATGGCAGGCATTACTGTATCAAAAGCCATTGCAAAATGGTTCAAAGGCAAAGAAATGGCACTTGCAATGGGACTTGAAATGGCCATAGCCAGACTTGGTGTGTTTGCAGTATTCTCTGTATCACCTAAAATAGCAACCTACTTCGACAATTCTGTTGTTGCTCCAATAGCATTCTGCACAGTACTTCTCATCATTGGTCTTATTAACTTTATTGTGTTCTCTGTAATGGATGCAAAACTTGATAAGCAGCTTGGAGAGACTACTACTGATGAACCCACTGAAGAATTTAAGGTCAGCGACCTCGGCAGAATTTTCAGCAGTAAAATGTTTTGGATTGTAGCATTATTGTGTGTATTGTATTATTCAGCAATATTCCCATTCCAGAGATACGCGACAAACTATCTTGAAGTAACTCTTCATATTGAGAATGAAGCTGCTGCAGATTTGTTCAGATGGTTCCCGATATTGGCAATGATACTTACTCCGGTACTTGGCTCATTCCTTGATCATAAAGGAAAAGGTGCAACAATGCTGATGCTTGGCTCACTCATAATGATTGCATGTCACCTGAGTTTCGCACTCTTACTGCCTATCTATCCAAGCAAATGGTTTGCTCTGCTGATAATAGTTGTATTGGGTGTATCATTCTCTTTGGTACCAGCAGCCTTATGGCCAAGTGTACCTAAGATTATCGACCCTGTAATATTAGGAAGTGCCTATTCTTTAATATTCTGGATTCAAAATATAGGTCTATGTTTTGTTCCATTAATAATAGGTATGACATTAAAGGCAACTGGAGGCTATCTTGTTCCTATGCTTATATTCGCATCACTCGGTGTGTTGGCACTCATTTTAAGTTTCGCCCTTAAAGCATTCGACAAGAAAAAAGGCTTTGGCTTGGAGGAGCCTAACATAAAATAAAAAAATAGAAAATAGTAATTTAATTATCATTTCTATAAAACAAAAATAGCGTTGAATTACAGTTTTTAATTCAACGCTATTTTTATGTCAATAAAATTGGAATAAAAAAATGGACACGCCATAAACAATATTATAACGTGCCCAATATTATCCGATTAATTATATATTCCTAAATTTAATAAAACTGATATCCAATGCATTTTTTATCTACATGAACAATAGCAAATCATATATTGTCTTACTGATCGGTAAGTCACCAGAACAGAATAAAACTATCTGATATCAGCGTCACAATCGACTTAAATTAGAATGGTAAATCATCTTCACTCTCACCATCCTGCTGAGGAGGGAATGGTGCAGCTTCAGAAGCCTGTGCAGGACCGGCAACAGAAGCAGCCTGTGGTGCAGAAACAGGAGCAGTATAAGGCATACCCTGTGTCGCATTAGTCTGAGCAGATACGGCATTAGGATCTATACGTTCAACTTTCCATGCACGCAAAGAATTAAACCAACGGCCCTGATATTCATGAGCATCAATATCAAAGCTAACACGCAATTCTTCACCACTTTGAATATTAAACATCTGTATTTTGTCAGAACCAAATACATTGAAACAACATTTCTTTGGATAAGCTTCATGTGTTTCAATAACATAATCCTGTGATTTCCACTGAGTTCCTCTGGCAGATACACCTTCTCTTGCAGGAAGAACAACTATAATTTTTCCTTCAATCTCCATTTCTTTATTTATTATTTGTTCGTTGTTTTTGAATTGCGAAATTACTAAAATACTCGTAAATAAAGAAATTTTTACACGTTTTTTTTGTTTTAGATTTTGCTTTTTTGTATTTTTGTGTCCAATTAATTACGTAATGAAAACGAATAATAATATTAAATAAATGAGACTTACAATATCAAGCACGGCTTTAGCCAGCCGCTTATCGGCATTATCAAAAGTATTCAGCAGCAAAAATTCAATACCAATATTGAATTGCTACTTGTTTGAGGTCAACAATAATCAATTAACAATAACTGCATCTGACAGCGAGAACATCATGACAACCAACTTGCAGCTAGACGAGGCATGCGAGAATGGTATGTTTGCAGTAAACAATCAAACAATATTAGATGCAGTAAAAGAGTTGCCCGAACAGCCGCTGACATTGGATGTAGATATGGCTACATACGCAATAAAAGTAATATACTTAAATGGCGTTTACAATTTTACAGGACAAAGCGGTGAGGAATTTCCCAAATTCCAGTCTCTACCCGAAAATGCAACATCAATTATCATTGATTCTAAAACATTGAGCAATGATATTTCACGCTCTATATTCGCAACAGACAATGGCGAACTAAGACCTGTAATGAATGGTATTTACTTTGATCTTACACCTGATTCTTTAGCAATTGTTGCAAGTGACGGTCACAAATTGGTAAAGACAATGAATATGAGCGTAAAATCTGAAACTCCGCTCTCATTCATTTTACCCAAAAAGCCGGCAAATCTTTTAAAGAACGTTTTATTAAAGAACGATGATGACATTATCATAAGATTTGATGACAGAAACGCAAACATCATTTTCTCAGATGGAACATTATCATGTCGCTTGATAGAGGGACGATATCCTAACTATAACTCTGTTATACCTCAAAACAATCCGAACCAGCTTACAATCGACAGACTTGTATTGATTGGTGTTTTAAGGCGCGTACTGCCATTCGCAAGCGACAGCAGCCAACAGATTAGACTGCACATTGAAATGGGTAAAGTTGTAATTTCTTCAGAAGACGTTGACTTTGCCACAAGTGCAAAAGAAGAAATAGTTTGCGACTATAACGGAAGCATCATGGACATTGGCTTCAAAGGAACATCATTGATGGAAATATTGAGTCATCTTGATTGTGAAGAAGTTGTTCTGAAGCTAGCAGATCCAAGCAGGCCCTGCATCATTCTGCCGGCAGAACAGCCTGAAAACGAAGAGATATTGATGCTTATTATGCCAATGTTATTAAACGATTAATCTTACAATGAAATTAAATCTTACAAAGCCCCTGATTGTCTTCGACCTGGAGACAACAGGGCTTGATCTTGTAAAAGACCGGATAATACAGATATCATACATTAAAGTTTATCCTGACGGCAAGGAGGAACGTGGAAACCAATTCATCAATCCTGAAAAGAGCATTCCACAAGAAGTTGTTGAAATTACGGGCATCACAGATGATGACGTTGCCAATGCACCCACTTTTAAGATGCTTGCCGCAGACTTTGCCAATAAGTTTCAGGGTTGCGACTTTGCCGGTTTCAACTCTAATCATTTTGATGTTCCAATGCTGGCAGAAGAATTTTTGCGTGCAGGTATTGACTTCGACTTCTCAAAATGCAATTTAATTGATGTGCAGACAATATACCATAAGATGGAACGCCGCAATCTGGCAGCTGCATATAAGTTTTATTGTGGCAGAAAAATGGAAGACGACTTCGTTGCTCACAAGGCAGACCAAGACACAGAAGCCACATATAGAGTGCTTCAAGGTGAACTTGACATGTATGCACCTGGCAAACAAGAAGAGCCAGAACGCCAATTAAACAATGATATGAACGAACTTGCCGAATTCTCAAAGCAAAACAACAACGTTGACTTTGCAGGAAGAATTATTTGGAAAGAAATGAAAGATGCCAACGGCAACGTGCTTACAGACCAGGAAGGTAAGCCAAGAATGCAGGAAGTCTTTAATTTCGGTAAATACAAAGGCTGGAGCGTAGCAGAAGTTCTTAACCGCGATCCCGGCTATTTCAGTTGGATGCTCAGCAGCGATTTTACATATAACACCAAGCAAGTGCTTACACGCATACGCCTTAGAGAATTCAATAAGAGATAAGACTGATTAAAATAATCAATATAAATTAAAAGAATCAAAACAAGTACATCATGCTGAAAGGTAAAAAAATAGTACTCGGTATAACAGGAAGTATAGCAGCATACAAGGCATGTCTCATAATCAGAGGCTTAATAAAGCAGGGCGCTGAAGTACAAACCGTAATAACTCCAGCGGGCAAAGAATTTATCACGCCTATAACATTGTCTGCACTTACCCATAAACCTGTTATCAGCGAATTTTTCTCTCAGCGTGATGGCACTTGGAATTCCCATGTGGATATAGGGCTTTGGGCTGATGCCATGCTTATAGCTCCATGTACAGCCAGCACACTCGGCAAGATGGCTAACGGCATTGCTGACAATATGCTGATAACAACCTACCTCTCAATGAAGGCACCTGTATTCATTGCACCTGCAATGGACCTTGATATGTACGCTCATCCTTCAACTCAGCAAAACTTGAAACGCCTACAATCATACGGCAACATTATAATTGAGCCTCAAAGCGGTTTCCTTGCAAGTGGACTTGAAGGCAAAGGAAGAATGGAAGAACCCGATGCAATAGTAAAGGTACTTGATGAATTCTTTGAAGAAGACAAAGATTCCCTCCAAGGAAAAAAGATAATGATTACGGCTGGTCCTACATACGAGAAAATTGATCCCGTGAGATTTATAGGCAATTATTCAAGCGGAAAGATGGGATTTGCTTTAGCTGAAGAATGCGCAAGACGTGGTGCAGATGTAACATTAATCAGCGGTCCTGTAAGTCTTGAATGCTCAAAAAGAATAAAGCGCATTAATGTCGAAAGCTGTAACGAAATGTACAACGCTGCAGTCAGTGAATTTAAAGACGGTGATGCAGCAATATTATGCGCAGCAGTTGCCGACTTCCGTCCAAAAGCAGTTGCAGAGAATAAGATTAAACGCGAAAAAGACGACCTAACAATACAACTATGCCCCACTAATGACATAGCTGCAGAATTAGGACGCCAAAAGAATGATAACCAGTTACTTGTTGGTTTCGCATTAGAGACTAACGATGAAGAGTTTAATGCAAAGAACAAATTAGAAAGAAAGAATCTTGATTTCATTGTATTAAATTCCACAAGAAACGAAGGAACAACATTCCGCAGCGATGACAACCAAATTGAAATCATTACGAATGACGAAATAAAGAAATTCGAAAAGAAAAATAAGAAATACGTCGCTGCTGATATCATCAACGAGTTATGTAATCTTTTCAGTAAGAAGAGTTAATAATAAATACGAAAATAAAATGAGGTTGCTATTAATCATAATAAGTTGCTTCTCTTTATTGGCAAATGTCAATGCACAAGAGTTACAGGCTAAGGTTACTATAAACCACAATCAAATTCAAGGTACAGACGCAAGTATCTTCGACAACCTTCAACAAACGCTTGAGCAATTTATTAATGACAAGCAGTGGACTTCGCTTCAATTTCAGAAGAATGAAAGAATCGTATGCAATTTCAATATAACCGTAACAAAATACGACGCATCCTCAAATCTATTTACATGCACTGCTCTGATACAAGCCAACAGACCAGTATATAATTCTGCATACAATTCAACTCTATACAACAACAAAGACGGCGACTTCAACTTTGAATTCGCACAATTTGACCAACTTAATTTTAATGAAGAACAAGTAGACAATCAGCTCACAGCACTTATTGCCTATTATGCATATCTGATTATAGGAATGGATCTCGACAGTTTTTCACCCATGGGCGGTGAAGACATACTTCAAAGATGTCTGAATCTTGTAAACAATGCTCAGAATCTAAACTTTACCGGATGGAAAGCTTTTGAAGATGACAAGAATCGTTTTGCCTTCATAAACGACTATATGGAAGGAGCAATGAAGCCTTTCAGACAGTTGCAATATGACTATTACCGCAGCGGACTTGACGAAATGGCAAGCAATGCCGAACGCGGAAGGACAAATATTACGACAACCATTGAAACCAATCTTAAAAAGGTGCATGAGGACAAACCGCTAAGCATGTTACCACAAATATGGACAGATTATAAAAAAGAGGAACTTGCCAATATATACAACGGAAAAGGCACTCAAAAAGAAAAAGAATCAGTCTACGAAATTCTTTTTTCCATAAATGCTTCACAAAACAATTATTGGGAAAAGATAAAAAAATAATGAATATATTTCATTTCAATATAAAATGCTGAAACAGTTATATATCAAGAATTTTACGCTGATTGACACGCTCGACATACCTTTCAATCCGGGGTTCTCAGTAATTACCGGTGAAACAGGAGCAGGAAAAAGTATCATTCTCGGAGCAATAAACCTTCTGCTTGGACAGCGTGCCGATGTAAAAAGCATAAAATCAAATAATTCGAAATGTGTTATTGAAGCCCACTTTGACATAAGCCGATATAACATGCAGGATTTTTTCACAAACAATAATATTGACTATGACGCCAATGACTGCATACTTCGCCGTGAATTAAATTCATCAGGAAAGACAAGAGCTTTCATAAATGACACCCCTGTCCCACTCAATCTCATGAGAATGTTGGGACAGCAACTCATTGACATCCATAGTCAGCATCAAAATCTGCTGCTTAATGAAGAAGATTTCCAGTTAAACGTAGTAGACATAATAGCCAAAGACAAAAGTCTTCTTTTGAAATACAAAGAACACTTTAACGCATATAAGAATGCCAAGAAGGCTGTTGACAAACTATGCAAGGAAATTGAGGAGAACAAAAAGAACGAAGACTATATACGCTTTCAGCTCAAAGAACTTACGGAAGCCGAACTGAAAGACGGCATGCAGGAAGAACTTGAACATGAAAGCGAAAAGCTCAGCCATGTTGAAGAGATTAAGACAGCACTTTATTCTGCAGGAACATCACTAAGCTCTTATGAATCAGAGAGCAACATCATCGACAAAGTGAAAGAAGCATCTCGTTCAATTGACAGCATAACAGACATTTATCCCGAGATAAAATCTATTTCAGAACGCCTGGAGAGCTGTTTCATTGAATTAAAAGACATCTCTGACGAAATAAATTCAGAAGCAGACAATATAGAATTTGACCCTTCACGCCTCGAACAGATTAACAGTCAGCTCGACAAAATCTATTCGCTTGAACAAAAATATCACGTAACAACAATAAGCGACCTTCTGAACATTCAAGATAATCTTGAAAAACAGATAAGTCACATTGACAACAGCGATGAGGAATTAGCTCAACTCAAATCAGAAGAGGAGCGTCTGCTGAAAGAATGTGAGAATATTGCCGACGAGCTTACCGCTGTAAGGAAAGAAGCAGCAAAAGTAGTAGAGAAAGAAATGCGCGACAGACTCATTCCTTTAGGCATACCAAATGTAAGATTTTCAATAAGCATTGAAAACAAGAACATCTGTGAAGACGGTCACGACCGCGTATCTTTCCTTTTCAGCGCCAATACCAGCATACCTATGCAACCTGTTGCCCAAGTTGCTTCAGGCGGTGAAATAGCACGAGTTATGCTGTCGCTAAAGGCAATGATAAGCGGAGCCGTGAAACTGCCAACAATTATCTTTGATGAAATAGACACCGGAGTTAGTGGAAAGATAGCCGAAAAAATGGGAGACATCATGCAGGAAATGGGAAAGGCCAACAGACAGGTTATCAGCATTACACACCTTCCGCAGATTGCAGCCAAAGGCACAACCCACTATAAAGTGTTTAAAGAGGAAACAGAGAACGGCACAACAAGCCGGATGCAGATATTGGACAAGAAAGAAAGGATAAAAGAAATAGCCCAGATGCTTAGCGGATCAGAAATATCAAACGCGGCAATAAACAATGCAAAGGAATTATTAAAAACATTATAAGAAGAATGAAAAATATAGGATTATTTATCACACTTATCATACTTTGTGTATGCGGCACCGGCAAAGCACAGACTTCTGCCGTAAAGAATGCGGCTAAATCCGTATTCAAACTTACCACGTACAATGCCGACGGATCAGTGCTTGCTACAAGCAATGGCGTCTTTGTAGGAAACAACGGTGAGGCTATAAGTAACCTTAAGCCATTCATCGGTGCGGCAAAAGCAACTGTTACCGATACAAAAGGCCGTGAGATGAATGTTGAAAGAATCATGGGAATAAACGATTTATACGATGTCGCAAAATTCATGGTCAGCGGAAAAACGACACCATTACCCATGGCACAGTCAGCCTCAACATCCGGTTCACAGACATGGCTTGTAGGATACGCAAAGAAATCACCGACAATAACAGCCGCCACTGTTAAAAGCGTAGAGACATTTATGGACAAGTATTCATATTACATTTTCTCGCTTACCGCACCTGAAAACACCAATGCGTGCCCGTTCGTAAACTCAGAAGGACAGGTTATCGGAATAATGCAACCGTCAACAACTTCGTCGGACATACACGCTACCGACGCAAAATTCATTGTTGACCTGCAAACTTCAGGCTTGTCTATTGAAGATGAGACTATGAAGAAGATTGGCATCCCACCAGCATTACCTTCAGACAAAGACCAGGCTCTTCTAACACTTATGATGGCAGCACAGACCAACGACTCAATCAAACATGCTGCAATAGTAAACGATTTCATCAGCCAATATCCGACATCTGTTGACGGATACACTGCGCAAGCTCAGATTTATGTTAACGCAAATGAATTTGACAAGGCAGCAAAAGAAATGGAAACAGCCATAAAGAAGGCTGAAAAAGAAGACGAGGCACACTATAATTACAGTAAGATAATATACGAAAAAGAGGTCTACAAGAGCAATATTCCTTATGAGCCGTGGAGTCTTGACAAGGCTTATGATGAAATAAACAAGGCCTATGCCATAAATCCCCAGCCGTCATATCAACATCAGCAGGCACTGATTATCTACGCTAAAGGAGATTACCAGAAGGCTTACGACATGTTTATGAACCTTACGAAGACCTCTATACGTAATCCTGAATTATTTTACAGCGCATCTCAATGTAAGCAGATGCTCAAAGCTCCAACAAAAGAGGTCATCGCCCTACTCGACAGCGCAATAAACAACACCGACACATTGAGAATAAGAGAGGCGGCGCCGTATTTTCTGGCACGTGCAGAGGCATATATGACAACAGACAGTTTCCGCCAGGCTGTATTCGACTATACACGTTACGAGATATTGGTAAACGGAAACGTGAACTCAAACTTCTATTACATACGTGAACAGGCAGAGGTGAAAGCTAAACTTTATCAGCAAGCCTTGATCGACATAACCCGCGCCATTGTGCTCAATCCGAAGGAGCCGACATACTATGCTGAAAGAGCATCACTCGAACTAAGAGTAAATATGGTAGATGATGCAATAAAGACGGCATCAAAATGCATAGAACTTGCACCTGAATATGCTGACGGCTATTTACTACTAGGCTTGGGGCAAATAACAAAAGGCAACAAGACTGAAGGCTTGGCAAACCTTGAAAAAGCCAAACAGCTGGGACATATCCAAGCTCAAGAGATGATTGACAAATATTCTAAATAATATTTTAATACAACCAAATACAAAAATCCCCGGTATAAACCAATGTTTATGCCGGGGATTTTTATTTAACCTATATTCATCACAACAAAAGCAATCTTATATGCATGAGTAGATTGCCTATCAATTCTACAAAGCAAGCAAAACTTTCCGATACTATTTTATTAGAAAATTATACGTCACACGCTATGACAACCACACAAAAAGTTTTACTTACATACAACATTTTAAATAGAAAATAATTTACATTATAGCAGAAAACTCTTAATTTTTAATACTCTCAGAATAGAGTTTCTTTTCAAGAAATAGATTTTTTTCAAAATAACGCCCAAAATATCAATAGCACAATAATTATCTGATAATCAACAACTTATCAATTTAACATTATAAAATGTGAAACAACAGCTATGCAAAATGCCTCCTTTTGCAGCGCAAAAGCATAGCTTTTGCCTTATAAAAAGGCATCTTTTACCAAACAAAACAAGTGAGTTTACCCGTCAAAATCAGTGTTTTCTACTCTTAAAGACTGTATTTTTGTAAAATATTGTTATATAACATGACGTTTTATACCACCATATTTAACTTACATTTACAATTAAGTTCTATTTCAAAGAAAACTCATGTCATGAATTTTTACTATTTATCCCATATAGCATAATCAAATAAACATGAGAAGCGATAATGCAAAATACGTAAAAATCTGTATATCCACAATGAAATATATTAACAAAATCCGAAATAATGGATACGACTAAAAGCAACAACTAAGTCTAACAAAAAATGAAGAAATACGATTATTATTTCTTCTTCAAAAAACATTCAAGGCACCAAGCATAGTATAAAATCAGCTTGATGCCTTGAACGTTGCAATTAAAATAAGACAAATTTTACTTTAAATTATCCATATACAATTTGGCTGCATCGGCACAACGCTCACCGTCGACGCCTGCCGAAACTATGCCTCCTGCATATCCAGCACCTTCACCGCACGGAAAGAGTCCATGAATACGCACATGCTGCAATGTATCCGAGTCGCGCAAAATTCTAACAGGCGAAGATGTTCGCGTTTCAGTGGCAATGAGTACAGCCTCATTGGTAAGAAATCCGTGACTTATTCTGCCAAATGTTTCAAAGCCCTGCTTCAGTCTTCCCGCAATTATCTTCGGCATCCAGAAGTGCAACGGACTGGAAATAAGTCCTGGAGCATAGGAACTCTTAGGCAAATCATAGCTGAGTTTAGAGCGTGTAAAGTCGACCATTCGCTGAGCAGGAGCCGTCTGACGCATGTTACCCTGCTGCCAGCACATCTTTTCAAGGTTCTCCTGAAAGCGCATCATACAAAGAGCGTCATGCTCACCCTCAATGTCTTCAGGATGAACCTCAACAACCATACCGCTGTTCGACCATTTTGACGAACGGCCGCTCGGACTCATTCCGTTTACCACAATCTGCTGATTGCCTGTTGCGGCAGGGATGACAAAACCTCCAGGACACATACAGAATGAATATACACCACGTCCGTCAACCTGAGTAACAAAGTTATACTCGGCTGCAGGAAGATATTTTCCTCTTCCATTCTTGTTATGATATTGTATGCGGTCTATCAGTTCAGCAGGATGCTCAAGTCTTACTCCAACGGCAAGTCCCTTTGCCTCAATCTCTATTCCAGACTTATCAAGATATTCGTACACATCTCTTGCAGAATGTCCTGTGGCCAAAATTACAGGACCTTTGAAAACAAGTTCGTTTCCATTTTTAAGGTCTACAGCCTCAACGCCCAACGCCGTGTTGTCCTCTACAATAAGACCTGTAACCTTTGTCTGAAAATGAACTTCACCACCGCATTTCAATATCGTATTACGCATGTTCTCTATTACACGCGGCAGTTTGTCTGTTCCGATATGTGGATGAGCGTCTGCAAGAATTGACAAAGAAGCACCATGCTGACAAAATACATTCAATATTTTCTTGGTGTTGCCTCTTTTCTTGCTGCGAGTATAGAGCTTTCCGTCTGAATAAGCTCCCGCGCCACCTTCACCGAAACAATAATTGCTTTCGCCGTCAACCTTCTGAGTTCTCGAAATGGCAGCAATATCCTTTTTACGTTCATGCACATCCTTTCCGCGCTCAAGCACAACAGGACGCAGTCCAAGCTCAATAAGGCGCAATGACGCAAACAGACCGCCGGGGCCCTCTCCCACCACAACGACAGAAGGAGCAGAAGACACATCACCATATTCTACATGCTCAAAGGCATCATCTTCGGGCTCTTCATTGATATATACCCTAACCTTCAGATTTATATAAATTGTACGCTGTCTGGCATCAATACTTCTCTTTAACACCCTAACGTGCTTTATTGTCCTTGCGTCGACAGCCTTCTCACGTGAAATATATTCTTTTATTGTCGCCTCGCTATAAGCCTGCTGAGGCAACACACGCAATTGATATTCGCTTATCATATATGTAAAAAATTATTTCAGATACTTATCCATAAAATCAAGAACGCTCTTTTGTTCCTCAATACCGCATGAATGTGTTATCGGCCTAAGCTCAGTAACAAGGCGGTCGCCTGCTCCATGACTGTTCCATACATTGTGCATGATGTCATAAGCTTTCTTCACACCCGGCACAGGAAAGAGTTTATCCTTCAGTCCGTTGATAAAAAGCATCGGCTTTGGGCACGCCATACTTGCTATGTGAGGATAGTCAAGATATTGTCTCAAACCGGGAATACAGTTGGCAAATCCGCCGTTCTCCTTACGTCCGTATTTCCATGTCATCTGCACATCAGTAGTAACCATCCAGCACACCGACGCACATGCTGCAATTCTGTCAGACAAGGCAGCAAGCATCCACGCACGATAAGCTCCCATAGAAAAGCCCACACAACCTATCTTTGTGGTGTCAACATCATTAAGAGTAGCAAGGAAATCGGTCGAAGCTATATCATCATACGTCATAAACGCGCACAAATTCCGTCCGTACATCATCATATTGCCGGCTATAAGGTCATATTTTTTGCGGTCAACGCCTTCGGCTCTTCCACGCTCTCCCCACAAAGGCGCATCAACACAAAACACTATATAGCCATGCTTGGCAAGATAATCGCCAAAGAACTGTCCGCCATATAGTTTGTCACACCACTGTTCAGCATCTGCAACAATTACCGAATCCTCGGCAATCGGCTTTATCATCTTTTCCTTTCCTATAAACAAATGTGCCCCATGATCGTGCAGAAGGTTTATGGCAGGAAACGGTCCTTTGCCGTCGGGCACGAGCAGATAAGCACTGACACGATAAAAGTCAGACAGATTAAATTCAATCTTGCGTGCCACATATCCCTCTCTTTTCTCCTCGGCAACAATCTTTACATCATAACTTTTTGCGGCAGGAGGCGGCGTCATCATACATTCAAAAACCTTATCACGTGCCTTGGCTTTCCACTTATCAAAATCTGTTTCCTTATTGTTTCCCCACGCCATCGGGTATGTCAACTCGCCGAGCAACTTATCAGCATATACAGGGAAGTCCTTATAAAACTCATAATGCTCTCTTTTTTGTCCTTTGACAGATGTAAGGAAAACAAGCGAAATAATTGCAAAAAGCAATGTACGTTTATGTTTAATTTGTAACATATCTTTCCTTTTTCGTGCAAAATTAGCAATTTATTGTATAAAAATATTGCTATAAACGAGAAATCTTACTAAATTTGTGTCCAATTTAATAGAGCACAAACCCTACTTGTCCAAGGGGCTCAACTAATTTATAGCATATAAAATGAAAGTATTAAAATTTGGAGGAACATCCGTAGGTTCCGTTAAAAGCATTAAATGCTTGAAAAAGATTGTTGAGAAAGAAGCCAAAAAACAATCTATCATAGTAGTAGTAAGTGCATTGGGTGGCATAACAGACAAACTTTTGTCAACGGCTCAAATGGCACTGAATGGTAACGAATCGTACAAGAAAGAGTTTGATGCAATGGTTAACCGCCATCATCAAATGATTGACACTATAATAACAGACACCGCAAAACGTGAAAATCTTTTCAATACAGTAGATGCTCTTTTTGAACAGCTCAAAAGTATTTATTATGGCGTTTATCTGATTCACGACCTCAGTGACAAGACACAGAACGCTATAGTAAGTTACGGAGAAAGGCTGAGCGCAAACATTGTGGCAAATCTCATAAAGAACGCTGTGTTGTTTGACTCACGCGACTTCATCAAAACAGCTCATAAAAGAAACGGGAAACATGTTCTTGACAGTGAGCTTACCAACAAACTGGTATGCGAAACGTTCAAGGAACTTCCGCGCATATCTGTTGTCCCCGGATTTATAAGCAAAGACAAGAACACAGGAGAAACAACCAACCTTGGCAGAGGCGGAAGTGACTATACAGCAGCTATTATTGCCGCGGCACTCGATGCTGAAGTTTTGGAGATATGGACCGACGTTGACGGATTTATGACTGCCGATCCGCGTATAATACACACAGCCTACACCATAAACGAGCTTAGCTATGTGGAAGCAATGGAGCTGTGTAACTTCGGAGCCAAGGTTGTCTATCCGCCTACAATCTATCCTGTATGCGTAAAGGACATACCGATAAAGGTAAAGAATACCTTTAACCCACAAAATCCGGGTACAATAATCAAGAAGAAAGTTGAAAACGATACCAAAGTAATTAAAGGTATATCGAGCATCAGCGACACCACGCTGATAACTGTAACCGGTCTGTCGATGGTCGGTGTCATAGGCGTAAACCGAAGAATATTCACAGCGCTGGCAAACAACGGCATATCAGTATTCTTGGTAAGTCAGGCTTCTTCTGAGAACTCAACGTCTATCGGCGTAAAGGATTCTGAATCAGAGGCAGCCGTAAACGTTCTTAACGAAGAATTTGCCAAAGAGATTGAAACAGGAGCAATGTTCCCGATGCATGCCGAAAATGGTCTTGCAACAATAGCCATCGTTGGTGAGAACATGAAACATACTCCGGGTATTGCCGGAAAACTGTTTGGAACGCTCGGCCGAAGCGGTATCAGCGTAATTGCATGTGCCCAGGGTGCATCCGAAACTAACATATCGTTTGTAATAAACGGCATGTATCTCCGTAAATCGCTCAACGTTCTGCACGACTCGTTCTTCCTTTCTGAATATAATGTTCTTAACCTGTTTATCTGCGGTGTGGGAACAGTAGGAAGCAAACTTATAGAACAGATACAGCTACAGCATGACAAACTTAAACAGAACAGACGTCTGCAGCTCAATGTTGTAGGCATTGCAAGCAGTCATCATGCAATATTCAACCGCGAAGGCATTGACCTCAATACATACAGAGAGCAACTTGACAATTCGGAAACCACAAACACCGAAACTCTTCGCAGAGAAGTCATAGGAATGAATATATTCAACAGCGTGTTTGTTGACTGTACTGCAAGCAAAGACGTTTCAGCTTTATACCAAGATTTTCTTGAACACAACATATCAGTCATCGCAGCCAACAAGATAGCTGCCTCGTCTGATTATGAAAGTTATATAAAACTCAAACAGACGGCACTGGCAAAAGGCGTGAAATTCAGGTTTGAAACCAATGTTGGAGCAGGACTTCCTATCATCGGAACAATAAACGACCTGCTCAACTCTGGAGACAAAATTCTGAAAATTGAAGCAGTGCTGAGCGGAACACTTAACTTCATATTCAATGAACTGTCTGAAAGTGTTCCATTCTCTGAGGCTGTAAGGCGCGCAAAGGAACAAGGCTACAGCGAACCTGACCCACGAATAGACCTAAGCGGCATAGACGTGATACGCAAACTAATAATTCTGACACGCGAAGCCGGATACAAAGCCGAACAGGAAAATGTAGAGAAACAGCTGTTTATACCTGAATCGTTCTTCAAAGGGTCGCTTGAAGATTTCTGGAACAACCTACCAAAGCTTGACGCTGAATTTGAAGAGAAGAGAAAACAGCTTGAGGCGGAGAACAAGAGATGGCGCTTTGTTGCAAAGATGGAGATGGGACACACCAGCGTTGCACTAACGACAGTAGAAAAAGGTCATCCGTTCTATAACCTCGAAGGCTCAAACAACATTGTCATGCTGACAACAGAACGCTACAAAGAATATCCGATGCTGATACAAGGATATGGAGCCGGAGCAAGCGTAACAGCCGCTGGAGTATTTGCAAACATAATGAGCATAGCGAACATTTAATATTTAGGAGGGACAAGATGAAACACATCATAATATTAGGCGACGGTATGGCCGATCATCCCGTGGCTAGGCTTGGCGGTAAGACCCTTCTTCAATACGCCGACAAGCCATATATGAATATGCTTGCCTGCAAAGGACGGACAGGAAGACTGATAACTATTCCAGAAGGCTTTCTTCCGGGAAGCGAAGTGGCCAACACGGCTATATTGGGATATGACCTTAACCGTGTCTACGAAGGCAGAGGATCTCTTGAAGCAGCAAGCATAGGATACGACATGCAGCCGGACGACTTCGCCATGAGATGCAATCTGATAACACTCAGCAACGACATCATAAAGAATCATAGTGGCGGCCATCTGACAACAGAGGAAGGCGACACCCTCATAAAATATCTGAATGAAAACCTCGGCAATGATAAAATAAAATTCATTACAGGCATACAATATCGTCATCTTCTCATAATACGCGGTGGAAACAAGCACATTATTTGTGCTCCGCCACACGATCATCCTAATGAACAATGGAAAGAACTTATGGTTAAGCCTGAACCGGGATGGAAGGACAAACATGACGGCAAAAGAATGACAGCAAAAGAAACTGCAGACCTGATAAACGAACTGATATTAAAGTCACATGACTTGCTAAGCCGCCATCCTTTAAATCAGACCAGAAAAGCCAAAGGAAAAGATACCGCCAACAGTATATGGCCATGGGGAGGAGGCTATCGCCCTGACATGGAAAAACTCAGCGACATATATCCACAGATAAAAAGCGGATCGGTAATATCTGCCGTTGACCTTATAAGAGGTATTGGATATTATGCCGGACTAAAGATAATTAAGGTTGAAGGAGCAACAGGACTTGCCGACACAAACTATGAAGGCAAAGCAGAAGCTGCACTGAAAGCGCTTAAGACAGACGACTTTGTGTTTCTGCACCTTGAGGCAAGTGATGAAGCTAGCCATGACGGAGATCTGGAACTAAAGCTGAAAACAATAGAAAATCTCGACAGCAGAATTATAAAGCCTGTTTATGAAGAGATAAAGACATGGAAAGATGATCCTGTATGTATGGCTATATTACCCGACCACCCTACTCCAGTTGAAGTAAGGACTCATGTAAAAGAGCCCGTTCCGTTTATAATATGGTACGACGGCATAACACCTGATGACGTAAAAACTTATGACGAAGTGAGCTGCGTAAACGGAAGTTACGGTATGCTGCGTCTGAATGAGTTTATGGAAACATTCATGAAATACTAAAAAACAAACAAAAGGAAACAACGCCATGAGATATTACAGTACGAACAACAGATCAAAATACGTTTCGCTACACGATGCAGTGGTAAACGGATTGGCAGAAGACCGAGGACTTTATATGCCTGAAAAGATAAACAGGCTGCCAGAAGAGTTTTTTAAAAACATAGACAAGATGTCGTTTCAGGAAATATCTTTTGAAGTGGCTAAAGCATTCTTCAGCGACGACGTTGATGAAAAATCACTGAAAGATATTGTTTATGACACGTTAAGTTTCGACTGTCCTGTTAAAAAAGTTTGTGACGACATTTGGACATTGGAGCTTTTTCATGGTCCGACGCTTGCGTTTAAAGATGTAGGCGCACGTTTTATGGCGCGTCTGTTGGAATATTTTATCCGTCAGGAAGCGCACCAGACTGTCAATGTGCTGGTTGCTACAAGCGGAGACACCGGCTCGGCTGTGGCAAACGGCTTCCTTGGCGTAGACGGCATTCATGTTTATGTATTGTATCCAAAAGGAAAAGTAAGCAAAATACAGGAATGTCAGTTTACAACTCTCGGGAGAAACATTACTGCCATTGAAATTGACGGTGTTTTTGACGATTGCCAAAGTCTTGTAAAAAGTGCTTTCATGGACGGAGACCTTAACAAGCACATGAAACTCACTTCGGCAAACTCAATAAATGTTGCAAGATTTTTGCCACAGGCTTTCTACTACTTCAATGCTTACGCAAGAATGAAAGCAAACGGACTGGCTGAAAATCTTGTAATGTGTGTACCAAGCGGCAACTTCGGCAATATTACTGCAGGACTATTTGCAAGGGAGATGGGCTTGCCAATAAGACGTTTCATTGCGGCCAACAATGCAAATAATATTTTCTACAATTATCTTAAAACAGGTGTTTATGAGCCAAAACCAAGTGTACAGACCATAGCTAACGCAATGGATGTGGGCGACCCGAGCAATTTTGCACGCATATACGACCTTTACAACGGCTCGCACGACAAGATTTCATCAATAATAAGCGGAGCTACATATACAGATGATGAAATTAAAGCATCTGTCAAACAATGTTTTAAGGACAATGGTTATATACTCGATCCACACGGTGCCTGCGGTTATCAGGCTTTGAAAGACAACTTAAAGAAAGGTGAAACAGGGGTATTCTGTGAAACAGCCCATCCGGCAAAATTCAAGGATACCATAGAGAACATCATTGATACGGAAATAGAAATTCCTCAACGACTGTCTGACTTTATGAAAGGAAAGAAACAGACAGTAGAACTGTCAAACAAATTCGATGATTTTAAAACATTCCTGTTGGGACAATAACATTGCAAGAATAAAAGGTATTGGCATTACCATAACAGAAAGGCCTGGCACAAAATATAATATTGTGTCAGGCCTTTTTATTTTGATTTAAAATCGTCAATCTAAAGATACTTCTGATTGTAAGTATGCATTATACGGCTATGTCATAATTTTCAATAGCAGGACAACGCCGATACAACATCATCAGGCATTTAAATCTGTTCGCACTCTTTAAGCCATAATGCAGAAGAAGCGTCACTTGGCATACGCCAGTCACCACGCGGACTAAGACTAACACTACCAACTTTAGGTCCGTCCGGTAGACAAGAACGTTTAAACTGCTGATTGAAGAAACGGCGCAGGAATATTGTAAGCCATTTTTTTATCGTCTCATCATCATAGAACGGCGCATCAGGATTGTTGCCATCGAAAGCCTTACGCGCAAGCATAAATATCTTTGACGGACGGAATCCGAAACGCATTATATGATACAAGAAGAAATCATGAAGTTCATAAGGTCCTACAAGATCTTCTGTTTTCTGTGTTATGTTGCCTGCATCGTCGGCAGGTATAAGTTCGGGACTTATCGGTGTGTCAATTATGTCGAGAAGTATGTTACGTGTTTCATCACTGTCACCGCTCATTGCCACAAACTTGACAAGATATTTTATAAGTGTCTTAGGCACTCCTGCGTTGACTCCATACATACTCATATGGTCTCCGTTATATGTAGCCCAGCCTAATGCAAGTTCAGAAAGGTCGCCTGTTCCAATGACGAGTGCGCCAAGCTGATTACTTAAATCCATAAGTATCTGTGTGCGCTCTCGTGCCTGACTGTTCTCATAGGTAACATCGTGAACATCTATATTATGGTCAATATCCTTGAAATGTTGTCTTACAGCATCAGCAATACTTATCTCACGTATTGTGATACCAAGGCTTTTCATCAGATTTATTGCGTTATTGTATGTACGGTCGGTTGTTCCAAAGCCAGGCATAGTAACACCTACAATACCTTTGCGTGACAATTGAAGTTTGTCAAAGGTCCTTACACATACAAGCAAAGCCAACGTACTGTCCAATCCTCCGCTTATTCCTACAACAACAGTCTTGCATCCGGTATGCACTATACGCTTGGCAAGTCCTGCGACCTGTATAGAGAAAATCTCGTTACAACTCTTCTCCATATCATTAGTCTTTGGAATAAAAGGATGAGGCTCCACGTCACGTATGAGTTCAAAGTCACGTGGCGTAACAGTATGTGCATTAACTATACGCGCATCATGATTACGTTGAGCATTGATATATGTGCTGTTAGTGCGGCGCTCATTGCGCAGCTTTTCTACATCTATCTGGGTTATTATCAACTGAGAATCAAGACTGAAGCGTTCACTTTCAGCAAGAAGCTGTCCATTCTCATAGGTGATAGCATTACCGCCATAAACTACATCCTGAGTACTCTCGCCAAATCCGCATCCGCTATATACGTAACCGGATATAAGTCGGGCACTCTGCTGTGCCAGCAAGCCTTTCAGATAGTCATGTTTGCCTATAAGTTCATCACTTGCCGAAAGATTAAATATTATATCTGCACCGGAAAGAGAGAGATTGCAGCTAGGCGGTACAGGCGCCCACACATCTTCACAAATTTCAATGCCAAACATTGCCCCGTCACATGTACGGAATAGCGTAGGCTGAGGAGTTACAACAATTTTGTTACCTGCAAAACGTATCTCTGAGGGCTGTAAATCCTGCGATGAAGCAAACCAACGTTTCTCATAGAACTCGCTATAATTAGGCAAATATGTCTTAGGAATAAGTCCAAGCAAATCGCCTTTTTGTATCACTGCAGCACAATTAAGCAGCAAATCTCCGACAACGACAGGCAAACCAACAATACTGATAATATCGAGTTTACGGGTGAAATCGAGCAACATGAGAACTGCAGTCTCCGCCTTCTCCAAAAGAAGTGTCTGCCTAAACAAATCTTGACAAGTATAGCCGGTGATACAAAGTTCTGGAAAAACTATCACTTCTACGCCCTTGCCCTCTGCCATGGCTATAAGACTTTCAATCTGTTGCACATTATATGCACAGTCAGCTACTTTCACCGAAGGTATGGCTGCCGCCACCTTAATAAATCCGTTTTGCATGCAAATTGTTTTTATGTTATTTACTTTATTGTAACTTGAGTGGCTCCATAGCCGTATTCCTGGAATGAGGCATCCTGATAAGGACAATTCTTATATCTATAATTCAATTCATGAATTATGGCATGACGCAATACGCCCTCGCCTTTGCCATGTATAAACACAATCTTTGTACCATGCTTACCCATATAACTGTCCATTGTCTTTTTGAACAGATCAAGCTGATAATTAAGAATATCAGCAGGAGACATTCCGGCTATTGTATCAAGGATCTCACTTGCATGCAGATCGACAACTACCGGCTCGTCTTTAGCCTTCTTGCGGGCATGCTGTACTATAGTTTTGGACTTGTTGTCGGCAGAAACTTTACGTGCCATCTCTATCTTAAGTTTCTTTGCGTCAACAACCAATGGACGAACCGGCTTATCATTTTCAATCAGTGTGTAAATGAGTGCAGCCTGCTCGAAGAAATCATTCTCCTGGAATGTGTGAAGCTTATAAAATTTAACTGTATCTATACGAAGTTGCGTATCAACAGTTGGTTTAAGGAGGAAACCTTTATCCTTCTTATAGGCAACAAACTGAACAGCAACACGCTCTAGTTCGTTCAAAACTTCACGACCGAATTCCTCTATAAAGAGTTTTGTATTAGGCTCTACGGTTCCTCTTGAACGCAAGTTCCAACTTGTACCCTCAACGGTAAGGTAAGTAAAGTCGATATAATAGTTGCTGTCGTTTATCAGATAAACCTCAAACTTTGTATTTGTTATCTCCTTTATATCAACAGGAACAAAACCAAGATAAACAGACAAGGCATCACCGCCTTTACGTTCCTCTGGCTCTGCTGTAAATGTTATTGGACGATCTGCAGGATCATAATCCTCGTCATCATCCTTAACTGTACTCGGTGTCTGAACTTCCGGCTTAATATTATAATCATCATTGTCAATCACAACAACATCAGTAATACTTGTTGGTATCTGAAAGCCGTCTTCATCCTCAACAAGAACTATATTCTTACCTTGAAAGCCGGCAACGACACCACCACCAACTTCACTAAGGAATCTTACTTTATCTCCTATTTTCATTTTTAATCAATTAATTTAAATATTAAGGTATCAACAATGAACTGTCGCCATAACTCAAAAATCTGAAATCATGGCTCAATGCATAATCATAAATGGTTCGCCAATCACCATGCACAAAAGCACTTACAAGCAACAGCAACGTGCTTTGCGGCTGATGGAAATTAGTAACCAACATCTTTACTATCTTATATTCATATCCAGGAGCAATAATAATTTGTGTACTGCCATGAAATGAATTCAAGCCATTACGGTCAAGATAATCTACAATATTTTGCAAAGCATCCACCGGAGACAGATTTGTTTCTGTATCATAAGGCTCCCACTGGTCTATGTGCAATTGGTCTTCCTTCAAGTCAGGATTCTTACTTAAACGCACACCTACATAATAAAGACTTTCCAAGGTACGCACACTAGTTGTTCCAACAGCTATAGCACAAGCGTTATGTTCTATAAGTTTCTTTAATGTCGATTTAAGGACACAGATGTATTCTGTATGCATATCGTGCCCCGCTATCTCCTCACTCTTTACAGGCTTAAAGGTTCCTGCTCCGACATGAAGTGTAAGTTCTTCGCGTTCAATGCCTTTAGCATCAATAGCTTTTAGCACATCTTCCGTAAAATGCAGACCTGCTGTTGGTGCAGCAACGCTTCCTTTTATCTTAGAATAAACCGTCTGGTACGTAACTTTATCACTGTCTTGTGTATCACGTTTAAGATATGGAGGTATAGGCAATTCACCAACGTTCTCAAGAATATCTGCAAAAGTTATATCCTTGTCATCCCATGTAAAGTCAATCCAATGACTAGTTCCATGCTCATGACGATATGTCGCTGTAAGTGTGACGCTCCTACCCTTTATGTCAAATACACGCTTTAATGGGGTCTCTTTCCATTTCTTTAGATTTCCAATCATACAAAGCCATGAACATGAACCATTGGTCTGAAACATAAGTTCATAATCAGAAGGCTCAGCAGGTTCAAGCAAAAATACCTCAATAATAGCACCTGTCTCTTTTCTGAAATGTATACGTGCCTTTATGACTCGAGTATTATTAAATACCATTAACGAGCCTTTTGGCAAATAATTGGTTATATTATAAAATATGTCTTCAGAAACTTTGCCTTTATTATATATCAAAAGCTTGCTATGATCACGCTGAGCAACAGGAAACTTAGCTATACGTGACTCCGGCAAATCATAATTAAAATCTTTAATACGAATATGTTTTGTATCCATTTATTTAAAATCTAAAATATCAATGCTTTTATTATTGCAAACAATAATGTTAAAACCAAAATCAACAATACGATTTCAATATCTCCATAATTATAACCTGTTGACGTATACTGAGATGAAATGTAATTAAAGTCAGGATGCATGCGCAAATAAGACTTTATGTATATGTAATAAACTGAAAGGCCGACAACAGTTCCCCACAACAGACCAACCAGGATATCACCTGGATAATGCAGGCCTAAATACATTCTAGTCCAACAATTTATTAACGACCATAATACAATGGCAATTGTAAAATTACGGTTACGTATTAATAACGAGAAAAACATTGCCAAACAGAATGTATTTGAAGCATGGGCTGAAAAAAAGCCATATTGAGTATTACGCATTCCATTAACAACCTCAACAGAATATTTTATAATCGGATCCCACGATGGCCTAAATCTGGCAACCAATGGTTTGACAATAAAGTCAGTAACTCCATCAGATAAGATTAGACATAAGATAACGCTTCCAACAACAAGCATTATCTGCTTCATAGTTTCATTATTCTTTATTACAACATACAATAATGAAATATAAAGCGGTATCCATGTCAATCCTGACGTAAGCACAACGGCAAGATTATCCAAGAACATCGATTCGCTTCCATTAAAGAAGGAAAGAATTTCTCTATCAATTTCTAATAATGTCTGCATTTAAATCAAACTATATTCTTCTCTCTATCTTTATATACGTTCAATCTGTGAATTTAATATCCACCCTTCGCGTCCATCCTCTAATTCAACCAATTTCCAATCTGACATAGTGTCGTCTATGATATCAACACGACTTCCTTCATGAACAATAACATTTGACTCACTACTTGCAATTGGTGTTTTTTTCAGACCTGCAGATGGAGCTATTACAATAGCCCCGGTTCTATTTGTCAGCATTTGCTTCTGCTCATATGCAAATATGTTACTAAATACAAAAAGTAAGACAAAAACAACTGCGCCATAAAAACCAACCTTACGTAACAGCAACTTTGGAGCAAAAAGATAACACAATATTGCTATCAAGGCAACAATAATACTTATTATTGCGACACTTGACCATTGGTCAACGCTAGCAAGATTTACAAGCGATTTATACCAAGTTACAAAAAACATTTCTGATTTCGGTGTTATCTTATCAATTGTCTTAGAACGTGCCATCTGCAAATTAAAACGTATGTCTGCATCACCTGGTGCCAACAACAATGCACGCTCATAATTTAATACAGCTCTTGTTATATTGTCTGTACGATAATAAGAATTGCCCAAATTATAATATAATTTCACGCAAGGACCTTTTTTCAACAGTTCTTCATAATCCTTTATGGCCTGCTGATAATTACCTTTTTTATACTCATCATCAGCATTTTTCTTTGTTACAGCACCTGCTGAGATACACATAGCAAGGAGTATAAATATAACAAAAAATCTTTTTCCGCCATGTTTCTTTACACCTCTCAAAGTATTTTCTATTTTTATTATTGCTGACATAGCAGCTTCAAATGTCTGATT
This sequence comes from Prevotella sp. CAG:1185, assembly GCA_000436695.1. Classification (GTDB taxonomy): domain Bacteria; phylum Bacteroidota; class Bacteroidia; order Bacteroidales; family Bacteroidaceae; genus Prevotella. Next base: position 51,856 of record HF992505.1, read on the forward strand.
CATATTACCTTTGATATCTCCTGGGGCATAACGGTTATATTCACACTCATCAATGGCGTGAATAAACATTGAGATTGTACCATCATCAATATTCTTTGACATCAGTTTTTCCGAAATATTATCTTTTGAAAGTTGCTCAACCGGAATATTAAGTTTTGCACCTACATATCCCCACAATGTACGCAAGACCTCATCATAAAATTTATCATGCTCATTAGCCAGCATCAACTGGTTTGCATATCTCAAACGTTTAGTTGCTATACGATTAGCCTTTTTCTTTCTCAAATCTGTAAGATTAGAGTTATCAATAGCACGCTTGCGGAATATGACAAGAACACCTACAAACAAGACAAACAATATAGATAATAATATCCAATATGTTGATGAGCCATAGAATATATCCTTAACATCCTGAGTCTGAATATCACCTTCCTTTATAGGATGTATGTCCTGATTCTTCAAATCACTGTAATCAGCAGGACTGCTGCCATTACCATCGCCTTTAGCAACTTCAAGTTTAAATGACTGTGTTTTAATTGTCTTGTATGTATTTGTAGAAACATCATAATAGACAAATTCAACTGCCGGGATTTCATAAGTTCCCTGATTACGAGGAACAGCCAAGAAATCATAAATCATATTTCCCTCAACTCCATTGGAGGTAAGTTTCGTCTTGTCTGTAATCTTCGCATCATACTTGTCAAAATCTTTTGGGAAATTGACTATAGGCTGCTTTATCAACTTTAAGTTTCCGATACCACTAACAACTACTCTGATTGTCACTGGCTCATTTGCCTTAATTTCCTTTTTACTAATTTGCGCACTGATATTAAATTTACCAACGCCCCCTGAGAAGTTTGCAGGACGCTTTGGCAATGGATCCACCTGAATGGTCATACCAGGTGCCTTTATCTGTTTCTTAACCTCAATATATCCAGAACCTCCATTAAGGAAAGCTTCAAAAGGATCTACATTACGATTCTGCTGAACAATAGTTCCTGTAAAAGTAATACTTGGAATCTCCAGTTTACCTGTCATTTGCGGATACATAACATATTGGCTCCACGTCACACAACGATAAGCTCTTCCATTAACGCGCTCAATATGATATGATTTCTGCTGCGGAAGAGGTATTTCCTGTGTATGGAAACCTGTTAAATCCGGCATTTTGCCTTCCAATTCTGTCAAGTCAACAAGAGTATAAACCTTATAAGTCAGAAGAACAGGCTCCTGCTCATGAACGCGACGCTTATTAGCACTTACTTTAATAAATAGATCACCACCATGAATTGGTGTACCTGCTTCACGAAGACGAGGCTGATTGTCTGAATCATCATGCATACGCGGCGAACCGTTACTTCCATTGCTTGTGCCCGAGACATTAACTTTTACAGCCCTTGAAGACAATTTCTTGCCATTAGCAACAACATGTGCAGGCGATATTGTATACGAACCATTCTTTGAAGCGCATAAAATAAAGGTGTAAGTTACAGAAGAAGTGCTGCTTGTATGACCATTTATCATCTGAAAACTGGATTGAGAAGATGTATAAGGTCCCGTAATAACTTCTAAGGCCTCAGGAACACTTCCTATACGAAAATCACTCACATTCTGAGTATTAACCGTATAAGTTAATCTGAAGTTCTCACCAACCGATACATGTGAAGGCGCATTGACAACAAGTTTCTGAGCCTTCGCATAAAAGACACAGCACAAAAATATTTGTAATATTAATAAATATCTTTTCATAAGCATCTGTTTCTAATTTACCTTTATCACCAATTTTTCTGTAGACGACGTGAACTAGGCTTCTGCAAAGCCTTTTTCATTCGTTGCTGCGTAGCCTTTTCACTCTGCATAGCAGCATTTAGCAACTGCTCTGCATTATCTTTACTCATCTGTTCTTCTTGGGGCTTCTGCTGTTTGTTATTACCCTTATCTTTTTCTTTATCTTTCTCCTTTTCGTTTTGTTTGTCTTTACCGTTTTGATTATTCTTATTATCCTTATTTTGTTTTTTATTTTGCTGATTATTCTTATTACCCTGTTTCTTACGCAATTTTTTACAAAGGGCTAAATTATATCTTGTTTCATTATCCTTTGGATTATTCCGCAACGACTGCTCATACGCTTTAATTGCCTCATCATACATTCTGTGGTTCTGACATATTACTCCTATATTATGGTATACCGAGGCTAAACGCAACTTATTCTTTTCTATTTTAGCTGCGTTCTGATATTGAACAACAGCAGCAGAGTCTTTACTCTGCATCATAAGGGCGCAACCAAGATTATATACAGCCTGAGAATTAGAAGGATTTTTAGAAATTGCCTTTCTATACATAATTTCAGCCTTATCATAAGCTTTCTTATGATACAGGCGATTACCATCACGCACGAACTGACGATCAGTCTGTGCAAAAGAATTTATGGATAATCCTAGTAATATAATCAATAAAAGATGTTTTATCATATTTACTTTCTACGGATTTTTATCTATTCATCATTTAAACAGCTTTATCTTACCAAGCAGCGGATTCTTACGTTCTAGAATCAATGTCTCAATTACAAGTAAGAGCAATACTAATATACCAACAGCCTGAAACTGTTCATCATACTCACTATAAATCACACTCGAAAGGTCTCCCTTCTGGAGTCTTGTCAGTTCATCATTTAGCTGACGTTGAGCAAGACTCGTATTATCCACATGAATATACGCACCACCTCCAGCTTCAGCTATCTGCTTACACATATCCTCATTCAAAGCAGACATAACCTCTTGTCCGGTATTATCCTTCATATACCCACCATTGCCGTCAGGTACAGGAGAACCTTTAGGTGAACCGACACCAAGGACGAACACCCTTATACCATTTTTACGAGCCTTCTTTGCAGCCTCAATAGCTCCACCTTCATGATCCTCACCATCAGTAATAATTAAGATGGCACGTCCGACTTTATCCTGCTGTGTAAAACTCTTAGAACTCAAATCTATAGCTCCGGCAAGATCAGTACCCTGTGTCGCTATCAAAGAAGGATCAACATTCTGCAAGAACATCTTTGCAGAAACATAATCGCTGGTTATCGGCAACTGAATAAAAGCATCACCTGCAAAAACGACGAGTCCCACCTTATCATTGGTAAAGTTGTCGACCATATTTTCTATCAGCATTTTGCTTTTATCCAATCTTGAAGGAACTACATCCTCAGCCCTCATAGAGTTACTAATATCTAAAGAAATTATAACTTCTATTCCACTACGTTTTTCTTGACTAATCTTTGTACCCATCTGTGGGCGTGCCAACATGACTATTATCAGTGCCAATGCGGCCATCATCAGCCAAAACTTAAGTGCCCTACGTGAATATGACACGTCAGGCATAAGCTGTTTAACAAGTTCTATATCGCCGAACTTTTTCAGTTTACGTTTACGCTTACGTATTCCCAGTAAACGTATTAATATAAAGACTGGAATTATTATAAGCAAATACAGAAAAGCCGGATTTTCGAATCTGAACATAACCTTATATTTTATTAATTATGGAATACGGCGAAATACTGTCAGTCTTAGCAATATCTCCAATAAAAATACGACTAAAGCCACTATTGCAAATGGCTGATAAACATCATATCTTTTTGAAAACTTTTTGACATCCATCTTCGTCTTTTCCAACTTATCAATATCCTTATATATTTTTTTCAATTCTGCCGTATTGGTTGCACGATAAAATTGTCCGTCAGCAGTAGAAGCAATTTCGCTCAAAGTTTTTACATCTACATCAGCCCTCATGTTCACATACTGCACCGTACCTCCGACCTGCATCGGGTAAGGAGCCATTGTCTTACTTCCTATAGCAATAGTATAAACACGAATACCGAGACTTTTTGCAATATTGGCTGCTGTAAGTGGAGAAATATCACCACGGTTATTGCTTCCGTCTGTCAGAAGAATAACAACCTTGCTTTTTGTCTTACTATCTTTCAAACGTCCAACAGCATTAGCCAAACCCATACCGATTGCAGTACCATCTTCAATAAGACCTCTTGCAGCAATATCTGTACGAACATTCTGCAAAAGATTAATAAGCGAAGTATGATCAGTTGTCATAGGGCATTGCGTAAAAGCCTCACCTGCAAAAATTGTAAGTCCGATATTATCATCTGGTCGTCCTGATATAAATTCAGAGGCAACGCTTTTAGCCGCTTCAATACGATTAGGTTTCAGATCTTCAGCAAGCATACTTGTAGAAACATCCATAGCCAACATTATATCAATACCTTCAACGGTACGGCTTCCCCAATTATTATGTGTCTGCGGACGGGCAAGTATCACAACAACAAGCACGAATACAATTATACGAAGCATCATAGGAAGCCACATCAATCGTACACGCAGACTCTTGGGAGCATACTGATACGCATGGGTGTCGCTCATACGCATCGTAGGCTCACTTGATTTTCGATAAAGCAGATACCAAATTAAATAAGGTATAAGCAATAACAATAACAAGAAATATTCTTTATTGACAAATTCCATAATAAACAATCTTCTATATCAGTAAACAAACTTGATATATTGCAAATGCCAAAAATGCTATACCGGCAACAACAAGAACAATTATTGAAGTCTTCAACGCAGTTCTTGAACGCATATTACGTTTGTCTGTTTCAGTAAGTTTTGGCTCAATTCTTTCTACAACAGGCTGATTTTCAACCTTTGTAGTATTAATGAATTCTATTGCATTAACCAGATTGGCATCATTTTCATTGATAAGAGTTGAATACTTAGCGAACTTCACCAAATCTGCTGTAACAAACAGTTCTTTCAACTCGTCAATCATCTTTTTATCTTCTTCGTTTTGCAATTTTGCAATAATCTCAGAACTGGTCATCTCCATCGCATTAAATCCAAAGCGTTCTTTGATATACTTACGCAACACATCAGTAAGAAGTGTATAATAAGTTTTTTGATCTTCAGATATAAGTCGTCTGTCAGCTTTGATGTGTTCAATTTCATTCAAAGCCTTCTGATGAGGTAAAACTTTCTTCACTATACGCACGCGTGCAATAACAGGTTTGTTTTCCTTAAGTCTTGTCCAAAGATAATATGCGACAACGAACATCATCACAAACAACACACTAAACCAAAATGACGAAGCCCAGTCACTCCATTGGAACGGATTATCCTGAACATCTTTCGGAGGAAAGAATTTTTCAGGATGTAAAGTATCAACCGGAACTGTAAGCACCTTAAGTGCAAGATTTTTACTCTGATACTTCTTTCCATTTACAGTAACCGTCATCGGCGGAATATAATACAGATTTTCGTCAAAAGAAGTTAAAGTGTATCGTTTAGTTACTTTTATAAGATTATTGTCTAGCTGTGACGTATCAGCCTTTGAATCAGACAAGACCTCTACGCCAGGTGTTATATATTGTGACGGTTTAAACACCGGCATCTTTATATTTGAACCTTCTTTAGCCGTGACACTTAACACTACGTCCGTCTGTTCGCCGATAAGTATCTCTATCGAATCAATTTTCGACTCGACTGTAACTTGAGCTGAAAGGTTTAAAACGCAAGTAATTAACGATATAATACAAATAATTCGTTTCATTTAACCATCAATAATCAGTTTAACCGCACACGCGGCAGATATTTCTAACTGCGCATTGCAAACAGCTGCATCAACGATTTCACATAATCCTGATCTGTCGCAATAGATATATTGTCCACATTACTTTTATTGAATATAGAACTGAGAGTTTTTTGTCTGTTCACCCAATACTTATAATGAGCATCACGAAGACGCTTGTCGCTTGTATCTATATACATCTCATGCCCAGTTTCAGCATCACATACTTTTATCAGACCTACATCCGGAAGCGATTTTGCTCTCGGATCATAAATCTGTAAAGCAACTACATCATGCTTGCGGTTGCAGATTGTCAAAGCATTCTCAAAATCTGTGTGAGTATAAAAATCACTCATTATGAAAGCCGTACATCTGCGTTTCAAAACACTAGTAAGAAATTCCACTGCTTTCTTCACATCCGTCTTCTTACTTTCCGGATGAAAATCAAGCATTTCTCGTATTATGAAAAGAATATGTTTACGACCTTTTTTAGGAGGGATATATTTTTCTATTTTATCTGAAAAAAATACCACACCGATTTTATCATTATTTTGTATGGCACTGAATGCCAGCGTTGCTGCAATCTCAGCCACAATCTCCTTCTTTGTTGTTTTCTTTGTACCAAAATCCAAGGAGCCGCTGACATCAATCATGAGCATAACTGTAAGTTCACGCTCTTCCTCATAAACTTTTACATAAGGTTTATGAAAGCGTGCCGAAACATTCCAGTCTATATCACGAATATCATCTCCATACTGATAATCACGAACCTCACTGAAAGCCATACCACGACCTTTAAAGGCCGAATGATATTGCCCGGCAAAAATATTATTGCTGAGTCCTCGAGCCTTTATCTCGATCTTTCTAACTTTCTTCAGAATATCCTGGGTATCCATCAAGGAACCTCCACCTTATTAATTATATCACTAACGATTTCCTCACTTGTAACATTAGTTGCCTCAGCCTCATAAGAAAGACCAATTCTGTGTCTCAGCACATCGTGTGCTATTGCACGAACATCCTCAGGAATAACATATCCACGTCTCTTGATAAATGCATAAGCACGTGATGCTCTTGCCAGATTAATACTTGCACGAGGACTACCGCCAAAGGTTATCAAATCTTTCAGCTGAGGAAGTCCATATCTGTCAGGATATCGTGTTGCGAATACAATGTCGGCAATATATTGCTCTATCTTTTCGTCTATATATACTTTTTCAACGACTTTTCTTGCTTCAACAATGTCATCACATGTAATAACCGGAGTTACCTTAGGCAGTGAGCCTGCAAGATTTTCGCGTATAATCAATTTCTCCTCCTCGATTGTAGGATAATCTATTATCACCTTCAGCATGAAACGGTCGACTTGAGCCTCTGGCAACGGATAAGTACCTTCCTGCTCTATCGGGTTTTGTGTTGCCATTACCAAGAACGGATTTGGCAAGTTGAATGTTGTACTTCCGATTGTTACCTGATGCTCCTGCATAGCCTCAAGCAATGCACTCTGCACTTTTGCCGGGGCACGGTTGATTTCATCAGCCAAAACAAAGTTAGCAAATACAGGACCCTTTTTCACCTGAAAGTTCTCATCTTTCTGCGAATAAATCATTGTACCGATAACATCGGCAGGCAACAAATCGGGAGTAAACTGTATACGGCTGTATTCTGAGTCGATAAGCTGTGACAATGTTTTAATTGCTAATGTCTTAGCCAATCCAGGCACACCTTCCAACAATATATGTCCATCACTAAGTAGTCCTATTAAAAGTGTATCAACCAAATGTTTCTGTCCTACAATAACACGGTTCATACCCGCTGTGATGTTAGCTACAAAAGAGCTTTTCTGTTCTATTAAGATATTCAACTCGCGGATATCTATAGATTCTGCCATAATTCCAAATTTTATTGTTACACTTAATTTAAGCGCAAAAATACTACATTATGAATTGATGTGCGAAAATTTGGGACTAAATAATATTAAAAAAGTTTCTTATTACTTTAATGAATGTCCGCATGTTCCCAAATTAGC
>HF992506.1 GCA_000436695.1 Prevotella sp. CAG:1185
TAAATTTTTAACTCGTCCATTTTTATTGGACACTAATGGAGAATTATATAAACAATAAAAAGGGGTGAAGTTAAACTTCGCCCCTTTTATTTAAAGTATCTGAATATCTATCAATTAAGATTCAATGATTTCTTAATAGCAGCAATTTTGTCATTCGCTTCATTTGTACAACGCTCATAACAGCCATTACATTTCATTGTACCTTTAACCTCAATGTAGAATTTGATCTTAGGCTCAGTTCCAGAAGGACGAACACTAATCTTTGTTCCATCTTCACAGAACCACTGAAGAACATTACTTGGCTCAGGCATATTTAGCTTTGTTACATTACCATTTACATCACGCTGCTCCAAAGTCTGATAATCTTTCCAAACAGTAACTTTACTTCCGCCAAGTTCCTGAGGAGGATTATTTCTGAAATCAGTCATCATCTGCTTGATTTCATCAGCTCCACTCTTACCAGGCTTTACAACATTTATTGTAAACTCTCTAGAGAATCCATATTCAAGATATATATCCATAAGAACATCGTAAAGGGTCTTGCCCTGATCCTTTGCCCATGCACATATCTCGGCCAGCAATGAACATGCAGAAACAGCATCCTTATCACGTACAAAATCCTCAGCCAAGAAACCATAACTCTCTTCACCGCCACCAATATATTGCTGTTTGCCTTCAGACAAAGCAATTTCACGTGCAATCCATTTAAAGCCAGTGTAACAGTCACGCATTTCAATATGTTGCTTTTCTGCTATTTTGCGTATAACTTCTGTTGTTACAATAGTCTTAACAATAAAGTCTGTCGGTTTCATCAAACCTTTAGCCTGACGATTCTTTATAATATAATATAAGAAAAGAAGACAGGTCTGGTTACCATTTATCAAAATCCACTCACCCTTATCATTCTTGCAAGCCATACCAACACGGTCAGCATCAGGATCGCTCGCCATCACAATATCTGCATCAAGTTCCTTAGCATCACGAAGAGCAAGAGTGAGAGCCTCACCATTCTCGGGATTAGGACTTACTACAGTTGGGAAATCACCGCTCTTAACCATCTGTTCCTTAACACAATGAACATTCTCAAATCCCCAAAGTTTAAGAGAACGCGGTATCAGCATCATACCTGTACCATGCAGCGGAGTATATACGATCTTAAGATCCTTCTGGCGTTTGATTACATCAGGGTCAATTGAAATTCCATGTATCAAATCAAGATAAACCTTATCTATCTCTTCGCCGATTATTTCAATAAGGTCCTTGTTACCATCAAATTTAACATCTTCTACACTTACTTTATTAACCTCGTCAATAATACCTTTATCATGAGGAGCAAGTACCTGTGCACCGTCTGCCCAATAAGCTTTATAACCATTATACTCTTTAGGATTATGACTTGCAGTAATATTGACTCCACTCTGGCATCCAAGATGACGGATTGCGAAAGAACACTCAGGTGTAGGTCTCATATCATCAAACAGGTATACCTTTATTCCATTAGCAGAAAAGATGTTTGCAACAGTTTCAGCAAAAAGTCTGCTGTTGTTACGGCAATCATGGCATACAACAACTGATATCTGATCACGGTCTGCAAAATTCTTTTTCAAATAATTTGCAAAGCCCTGCGTTGCCATACCTACGGTATAAATATTCATTCGATTGCTTCCGGCTCCCATAATACCTCTAAGGCCACCTGTTCCAAACTCAAGATTTTTATAGAAACTTTCAATCAAATCTGTCTTGTCTTCTTTTTCAAGCATGGCTTTAACCGTTTTTTGAGTCTCCTCATCGAAGAAAGGAGTCAGCCACTGCTTGGCTTTACTTTCACATAATGCAATTAAATCTGTGTTATTTTCCATATTGTTATATATAAATAGTAATAAATTTTCTGATTACAAAGATAATAAAATAAAATCCAAAATGAGCTATTGATAAAATAATTTTCTTTTTTTTCATCTAAAAAACTTTAATCTTCATCTATTTATAAAAATCTATTTGTCAATTTAGGAAAAATGAGTAAATTTGCGCAAATTATAACAATAATAAGCATATATGCATTTTTCTGGAATAATCATAGCCATATCATGTTTCTTAATAATTGGAATATTTCATCCAATTGTTATAAAGACAGAATATTACACTGGCACAAGATTTTGGTGGATATTCCTTATTATAGGATTAATAAGTCTTTTGTCAGCACTATTTATAGCCAATTCTTTATATTCCGCAATTTTAGGAATATTCGGAGCATCATCATTATGGTCTATCAAAGAATTATTCGAACAATGTGACAGAGTAAAAAAAGGCTGGTTTCCAATGAATCCAAAACGTAAAAATGAATATTCAAAATGAAAATAACACTATTACTTGTCGGAAAAACTGACAACAAGTTATATGCCGAAGGAATAGAAGACTATGTTAACAGAATCAATCATTATACATCTTTTGATATAAAAGTAATCTCTGATCTTAAAAACACCAAAAATCTTACTGAAAATCAACAAAAAGAAAAAGAAGGAGAACTTATACTGAAAAACATAGAAAATAAAAGTGTTGTTGTTTTACTAGATGAACACGGTAAAGAATTCAGAAGTGTAGAATTTGCGAGCTGGTTAGAAAATAAACAGCAAACAATAAAACAGCTTACTTTTGTCATAGGTGGTCCTTACGGATTTTCGAAATCTGTATACGAGCGCGCAAATGAAAAAATATCATTATCTAAGATGACATTTTCTCATCAAATGGTAAGACTACTATTTACGGAACAAATCTACCGTGCATGCACAATAATAAGAAATGAACATTATCATCATGAATAACTTTTGATTTTATATAAAGAAAACTAATATGGAAAAAACATGGAGATGGTTCGGCAAGAAAGATAAAATAACATTGTCGATGCTAAAACAAATTGGCGTTGAGGGAATCGTCACTGCACTACATGATGTCCCTAACGGAGAAGTCTGGACTAGAGAAAAAATAAGAGACTTACGCGAATACATAGAAAGTTATGGTATGCGTTGGTCTGTCGTTGAAAGCCTTCCTGTATGCGAAAGCATTAAATACGCAGGTCCTGATAGAGACGAACTGATTGAAAAATATAAAGAAAGCCTCAAGAATCTAAGTCTAGAAGGTATACATACTATATGTTATAACTTTATGCCTGTGCTTGACTGGGCAAGAACAGACTTGGCCCACCCCAACCCGGACGGGACCAGCAATCTATATTTCAGTCACGCTCAATTTGCATACTTTGACTGTTGCATATTAAAAAGGAAAAACGCTGAAGAGCAATATAGCCCTGAAGTATTGGCAGAAGTTGAAAAGCTCAAGCAGTCTATGACACCTGCCGATGACCACAGACTTGTTGAAAACATTATAGTTAAGACTCAAGGGTTCGTTAACGGCAACATAACAGAAAACGACGAACACCCTGTTGAACTTTTCAGACACCTGCTGGATTTATACAAAGGCATAACAAAAGACCAACTGCGTGAAAATATGAGATATTTCCTTGCAGCCATTATGCCTACATGTGATGAATATGACATGTATATGTGTGTACACCCGGATGATCCTCCATTCCCAATTCTTGGGCTTCCGCGTATCGTTACTTGTGATGAAGACATCAACTGGTTCTTAAAAGCAGTTGACAATCCACATAACGGACTTACATTCTGCGCAGGCTCACTTTCTGCAGGAGCACACAATAATATCACTGAACTTGCACGGAAATATGCAGACAGAACATGGTTTGTACACATGAGGTCATGCAAAGTTTTCCCGAACGGAGATTTCACAGAAGCATCACACCTTGGCGGAAGAGCCGACTTGATAGAACTGGCACGTATATTCGAAAAGACAAATCCAGGACTTCCGATGCGTGTAGATCATGGACCAAACATGCTAGGAGATCTTGACAAAGGATACAATCCCGGATACACATTCCTCGGACGTATGTTCGCAATGGGACAAGTACAAGGAATCTTAGCTACAGTAGACAGAGAATTAGGAATAAATCAAAAATAAAACTTATTTTAATAAACTATGAACGAACTATTTAATATTAAAGATTACGTAACTGTAATCACTGGCGGAACTGGTGTCCTTGGACGCACAATAGCAAAATATCTTGCAAAAAATGGGGCCAAAGTTATTATACTTGGCAGAAAAGAAAATGTAGGCAACGAAATTGTTGAAGACATCAAGAAAGATGGTAATCATGCAGAATTCATGAAGACTGACGTGATGGATCAAGAACTCGTTCAGAAGAACTGCGATGAAATCATCGAGAAATATGGAAGAATTGATACTCTGCTTAATGCAGCAGGAGGCAATATGCCTGGTGCCGTAATAGCCCCGGATAAGAACATCTTTGACTTAAAGGTTGAAGAATTTCAGAAAGTACTTAATCTTAATCTGACCGGTACGGTTATTCCTACTCAGATATTCCTTAAGCCGATGGTAAAACAAGGCAAGGGTTCTATCATTAATTTCTCATCAATGGCAGCATTCCGCCCCATTACACGCGTATGCGGCTATGCAGCAGCAAAAGCCGGAATAAGTAACTTCACAGCTTTCATGGCAACAGAATGCGCAAAGAAATTTGGTGAGGGAATACGCGTAAACGCAATTGCACCAGGATTCTTCATCACAGAACAAAACAGAACATTACTTACAAATCCTGATGGTTCATACACACAAAGAGGAAAAGACGTTATTCATCAGACACCTTTCGGAAGAATGGGTGATCCAGAGGAGCTTTGCGGAACAATACATTATTTAATGAGTGACGCAGCAAAATTCGTTACCGGTACTGTAGCCGTTGTTGACGGAGGTTTCAATATTTATGCCATGTAATTTGCGTAAATATTCATCAATAATATAACTACGCAAACCTTTACGTAACATTAACAAAGAAAAAAGCAACAAGGTATCAAATAAAATAGTAATTTTGCACTGAAAAGAAAAACAAACTCATTAATATAAATCATGAAAAAATTGCAAGCTCTAAACAAAAGGACTGCGCCTAAAAGCGTAATGCCTGAAAAAATCATTCAGTTTGGTGAAGGAAACTTCCTGCGTGCTTTCGTTGACTGGATTATTTACAATATGGATCAGAAAACCGATTTCAATGGATCTGTAGTTGTTGTACAGCCTATTGAAAAAGGTATGGTTGACTGGCTTAACGGTCAAGACTGCTTATATCACGTAAATCTGCAAGGTCTTGACGAAGGCAAACCTGTCAACAGCCTCACACGTATTGATGTTATCAGCCGTGCGCTTAATCCATATACACAGAATCAGGCATTTATGGCTCTTGCCGACCAGCCCGAAATACGTTTCGTCATATCTAACACAACTGAGGCCGGTATAACATTCGACCCGAGCTGCAAACTTGAAGACGCTCCGGCCAGCTCATATCCAGGAAAATTGGTACAGCTGCTTTATCGCCGTTACCAGACTTTCAATGGTGATCCGACCAAAGGTCTTATCATCTTCCCATGTGAGCTGATATTCCTCAACGGACACGTTCTTAAAGACTGTATATATAAATACATCGATTTGTGGAATCTTGGTGAAGACTTCAAAAAATGGTTTACTGAATGCTGCGGTGTATATGCAACATTGGTTGACAGAATCGTTCCAGGTTTCCCACGCAAGGAGATTAAAGACATTCAGCAGAAGATTTGCTATGAAGACAACTTGGTTGTTCAGGCTGAAATATTCCATCTTTGGGTTATTGAAGCACCTAAAGAAGTTGCTGAAGAATTCCCGGCTGATAAAGCAGGTCTCCATGTATTGTTTGTTCCTTCAGAGGAGCCTTACCACGAGCGTAAAGTTACATTGCTCAATGGTCCGCACACAGTATTAAGCCCTGTAGCATTCTTAAGCGGTATTAATATTGTACGCGACGCATGCAAGGATCCGGTAATAGGCAAATATATACACAAGGTTCAGTTTGAGGAACTGATGGAAACTCTTAACCTTCCTAAAGATGAACTCCAGAAATTTGCAAGTGATGTGCTTGAGCGTTTCATGAATCCGTTTGTTGACCATCAGGTTACAAGCATCATGCTTAACTCATTCCCAAAATACCAGACACGTGATCTGCCAGGAGTAAAGACTTATCTTGAGCGTAAGGGAGAACTTCCACAAGGACTTGTATTCGGTCTTGCTGCAATCATAACATACTACAAAGGCGGAAAACGCGCTGATGGTACAGAGATTGTTCCGAACGATTCACAAGAAATAATAGATCTGCTTAAGAATCTTTGGGCTACAGGTGATACTCAGAAAGTTACAGACGGTGTCCTTTCTGCAACACAGATATGGGGCGAAGATCTGAATAACATTGCCGGTCTTAACGCATTGGTAAAGAAAGATCTTGACCTGATACAAGAGAAAGGTATGCTTGAAGCAGTAAAAACAATTTTGTAATTTACAAAAACCACATATTTACTAACTGCAAATAGTGGTTAAATGAATTAATAATTAAATAGGCCCCGCTGCAAACTAATTGCAGACGGGGCTTGTTACATGATAATAAAATGGACTCTGAAACAAAGTTATCGTTAATAAAATATGCCGAACGATATGAAACTACGGATTTTCTTCCAGAAGACCCGAGTTGGTTTATGCATCAGGTTGAAGGCAAATTAAATCAAGAAACAACCGCATTTATCGCATCATGCCTAAGCTATGGGAGCAGAAAGCAATTTATGCCCAAGATACAATTATTGCTTGATTATGCGAATAACGACATGTATAATTGGATAAAAAACGGATATTATAAAGAGCACTTCAATGTTGATGACAAAACATGCTTTTATAGGTTGTATAATAAAGGGGTGATGCGCAAACTTTTTGATGCTCTGAATAAATTAATACAAGAATTCAATTCTATAGGCAATTTTATTAAACTAAATGCGTCCGATGGTCTGTCAGCCGTAAAAGCCATCACAAATTATTCAGCAAAATCAGGAATAGAAACGATTATACCAAAAAATGCGACTTCAGCATGCAAAAGGGTGTGCATGTTCCTCAGATGGATGGTAAGGAACGATTCTCCTGTCGATTTAGGAATTTGGAATGATTTCATCGACAAACGCACACTTATAATACCTCTTGATACTCATGTATTACAAGAAGCCCAAAAGCTAGGACTCATTGGCAGCAAGACAGCATCAATGAATGTTGCCATAAAACTTACAGAAAAACTTAAGGATGTATTTCCTGATGATCCGCTAAAAGGTGATTTTGCGTTGTTTGGATATGGTGTAAATCATTGATTCTTTCGACAAATAATACATACAAGAAATGTGTCTGTAATCTTGTCATACCTCTTTATATTTGGTTCATCCGACATTTCGCGTGATGCGGCAATCAT
>HF992507.1 GCA_000436695.1 Prevotella sp. CAG:1185
TCTCGCAAAAATGGGCTTTTTAAGGGACGACTAATTAGTAATAATGATGTTAATATTATTACTAATGTTCGTAAAGCATTATCCGGTCTTTTCCGATATGTAATATAATTGTTTTATGTTTGGATTATATATTGTGTTTTAATGTTATACGCTGTTAAAGCTATGACTGAGCGTAATAAATGATATTCATTATATGTAATAAATAATCCAAAATATAAGAAAAACATATATAAATATTTTGAATATAATAAAAAAATATTTATATTTGCAATTGACTCATTTGGCACTTTTTGGAGGGCTGTGGGTCATTTACTGGTAAAGGACGTTTACGAACGTTATCTTCGACGGTCAAATCTCGCAAGTTTGAACTCTCTTCGAAGGTAAGGCGACGGAAGCGTCCACGTTAGGTGTATTATATAGAAATGGATTTTATTTACAGATTCTTTTCTTTAATGTATAATATCATCTGGGCGTGGGCTGACTGCGTTGCTCATCCTAAGATAGAGGCAATGCGAGAGCCTGACCGTGGGATAAGCGAGAAGTAGAAACTCCCCACGTCTTTTTTAGTATCTTAGCTTTTCATATTAAACACATGTCCGTAAGGGGAGTTCACTGGGCAGACAAACATTATCAGTCATGAAAAATCACAGACGCAAAACTAAGCCTCCATGATGACGTTCCTTACGCTTGCCATGTTCAGACAAACAATATGTCTATAGTCACAAGAAGTTATTAGACACTTGAAACAATTCAAAATAAGCAATATTTATAGAAATATAATAATAACAAAAAGTGGCGAAAACCTTTACCCAAAATTAAAAACATGACAAGAGAGAGTAAAAGGATTGTGGAATCCGTAAATAACGTGACGTTGTAATTAAATTTTACCGACCTGATAGATTACAGAAGATATGCATTCAATGGCATAACCGACACTTCCAAAATATGATTGCCGTTTATAAACGCGACGACAATAAAGCAAACCGCAACTATTGGGGAAACACTCGCTATACAGCAAAAGTTGGCTACAAATAGATAGATCATTTAAGTCTAAAACGAAATATAAAAAACGACGACATAGGAGTGTATTTCAGTCTTTGCAGCGATTACTGTTCATAATATATTTCTCTTTTGTCAATCGAGAGGCAGATATTTTTA
Source organism: Prevotella sp. CAG:1185 (assembly GCA_000436695.1). GTDB lineage: Bacteria > Bacteroidota > Bacteroidia > Bacteroidales > Bacteroidaceae > Prevotella. Next base: position 1,159 of record HF992507.1, read on the forward strand.
CGACACTTATACGAATTAGTAATAACTCTTACAACTTTTAAAACTATTTATCATGAGAAAGAAAAACATTTGGTTACGTCAACTATTTTTGTTGATAGTATGTACCTTTATTTTATCATCATACGGACAAAAATTTAGAACAATTTCGAAAGCAACAATCAATAAGCATTCGGCCATAGGAGCGTTAGTTACAAAGTTAGGTTCTAGCGCACAGCAATACACTCATATACGCAAGCCCCTTCCGGTTGCGTACCCACCGAAGATATTAATATCAAATAAACAACAAGAACGACTCATCAATAAAAAAAATGAGGAGTATCTAAAAGAGCTTAGAAGATTGCACAAAAAGTTTGAAGATGAACACAGGAAAATGTTAGAGAACATTCTCAAAGAGAAAGAAATGTTTGAGAAAAAACTCAAAGAGGCTAGATTGCATCGGTTTCAAAACTATTACAGGCGTATATGCAACGCTATGGATCAAGGCAGAGCACCTCGCGATACACTCGGCTTGATACGGATTTACAACAAAGCGTTGGAGTTTGAGCAAGACAGCATTGCGAGAGACTGCATCATGAGATTTGTAAACTATAACCCTTCCATAGCGATACTTTCCGCAGCAGATACGATTATGCATCCAGGCGACGTTTTTACTCAAACGCTGCCCATGGTTTTCTCAGAACATAAATTCTACGAATACTGGGTAAATCCTGACTCGTCGACAATAACAGCTAATGACTTCGGTACCCTTGCCACACTGTGCGAGAAGCACGGCTGCGACGAGTTCTATGTAGGCCTCGCACGAGGAATGGAGTATTATCTCAATGGTAACTTCAAAAACGCAAGCGACATATTTATGAAACTGTCTGAGAACGAAACGGAATCAACTCACTTCGAGCCTGAGCTCAAGAAATATCTACACTACATAACCACCTACATGCTTGATTGCGCAGGACGCTACACAGACATGCTTACATTCTTCAAGGAGTGTGAAGATAGGCTTACATCACAGCCGTTTGAAGACAAAGAGCAACTGGGCTTACTTGTAACGGACAATCACTATACTACATTCATGCTGTTCAAAGCGGCTTTGCTGACAGGGGACACCGTCACAGCCACAAAGTACATGAACTTATGTAACACAATCAATGCTGAATACTTTGAAGAGCAATATTTGAAGTTTTACAACGACATATATGACTACTTTCTAGATAACCCTCAATATTTGGAAGACCTTGACTTCATAATCGCAGGATTTGACCCAGAGAACATGGCAGAAAATCTAAACGCTCTAATAACAGACCTAATGCGCAAACTGCCCGATGGGCCGGACGATGACTCAGAATACTACTATGAAGAGACTCTCACACCTTACCGTGAGGCCATTATTGAAATAGCCCACAGGGCAGACAGTCTGCACAACGGACAACTTACGCCACAGAATGCCATCTCAAAGATGCTGGCAGAAATCAGCCGTACAAGCTTCATGTCGTCTGCGCAGCAGGGCCGGGAAAACTTAAAAGTCCTTTTTAGCCAACTCTACAAAAAGCGCAAGGACACAAACTATCATTTACCTCTTGTGCTTACCGGTGTGACGTATTCTTCTGTACTGTCATTCCACCAGCCTAAAGACGCAGCCGCGATAATAGACAAGATAATGCCCATAATGGAAATTTACGACGGTGTCGACAAGCCGTTACTGTGCGACACGGAATTCAATGTTGACATATACAAATATGCCGCAGATCTGTACAGCAAGATAAACAAAAAGAAAAAGGCTAAGAAGATGCAGAAGAGAGCCGACCAGTACACAACACTATTGAATAAGCAGCAAAGCGAGCTATAGTAATTGTGAACAAAAAGAATAAACTTTTAAAACCGATATATTATGAAACGAACAAATAAACTATTCCACACCCTTGTCTTACTGACAGCAGGTGCATTCATAATACCGTCATACGGACATATTTCATCACCAATGCAGAATGAAAACATGTCTGAAACAATGGAAGGTACAACCACGCAATCCGACAGTAAGGACAACACCGGTCAGGATAAAAAATGTATAGAAAAAATAATATCACGCTTTGTGGCCTACGCAAAAATAAATAGCCAAAGCACAGACACTGCCGACATGGACGCCTTTCCGCTTAATGAAGGGCAAAGACAGATAGCCGCGCACATAGAAGAAGAACTTCTAGCCATGAGCAAAGGCACAGAAATGACGGTGAAAAGAAGTGAGAGCGAATATCTTTACGTAAAAATACCATCAAACATAAATCGCAAAGTTCCGTCAATTATGTTCATGGCTCATCTTGACGTAACACCAGAAGCCCCAGGTGGTGACATTCGCCCTATAGTCCACCGCAATTATACCGGCGGAGATATCAAACTGCCGTCAGGCGCGGTTCTTAGCCCAGCCTCACCGCAAGGGAAACATCTAAAAGACTGTCTCGGTAAAACGATAATAACCTCTGACGGTAACACCCTACTCGGAGCTGACGACAAGAGCGGATGCACCGTGCTGGTAACACTGATAGAAAATATTCTTCAAAACAAAGACATCGAACATGGAGACTTGTATTTCGTTTTCTCACAAAACGAAGATATCGGACGCGCAGCTGACAAATTTGAAAGCGATTATATAGGGGCAGAACCTGACATCGTAATTGACGTGGACGGAGACCAGCCAGACAGATTCTCTGTAGAAAATTTCACTGCAGCTATGCGCATATACCGTTTCTATGGCAAAGACGCACATCCCGGTGACGGATTTGCCAACAAATACGGCGACGCACTTACCGCTGCTTCTTACTTCATAGGTATGATACCTCCTTCTAAGCACCCTTCAGCGAGTAAAGACAAAATGGGATATATACATTGCTACTCATTGACACATCCTACAGACAGCCGTGGCAAGGAGATTTCAGACGATTATCTGGTGAAAGTACGTCTGCGCTATTTCAACAAGGCAGAGGGTGACACTATAAGAGCCTTGCTTGATAAAGCCGCCGAGAAGACAGCTATTGCATATCCGTTTGTAAAAGTAGAGGCACAACCCGAAGTGATGCAATATGAGAACGTGGCCTACTCAATGTACCCAGGACTGCCATCAATAATACAGAAAAGCGCAGCCTCAGCCGGACAGCCGATGGAGCCGAAAAGCGAACGAGGTGGAACCACATCAGCAATGATGGCCGCAAAAGGACTACGCGGAGGTCCATGTATATTCAGTGGACAACAGGCAGAACACAGCATCTATGAATGGACATGTGCCGAAGATATGATGAAAATGGTTGCCGTCACAATGAATATAGTGCAGGATATAGCAAAATCCACAAAAAAATAAGGCAAAAACAATTATGTTACCAGAAAGGCATCAAGCCACAAACTTCCTGATATTGCCCTTCCATCTTTTTAGAAACTAATTAAAAAGGTGAGCAATAGTAGTAAACATAAACACGCCTGAAAATATCTTGATAAAATAATACATTGTTTCATGTTTCAAATAAAGTTAATACGGACGAACTTATTAAGACATGATTCACTTTATAAAAAGCAACACACAAAATGATAGACTCTCGCAAAAAAATCACAATGCAAGCATCACAATTTGCTTACATTGTGATTTTTGTATAAATATCCATATCTACTTTTCCATAAACACAATCATGCAGAAAATACAGCCGTTTTTTGTGTACATTTATAATTATCCTTATACCAGATATGCATATATCAATAATTATGTACAAAAATCTCATACTGTTAAAAACATTACTCGGCCACTTTTTATAAGATACCCACACCTCTACCCCGTCAAAAACTGCATGATAACACACAACATCACGCTTTTTGCACCTAAAAACCCATCATTTTAGCACGCAAAACACCATAAAATGCATAACATATCCAATAATAAGCAACAGAATTACTCTATTTTCCAACTTTCACATGACGATAGGTAAATGACGTTTTGCTATAATTTGCATCATTTATATAGACATAATGATTTTATCACAAACAAATAATAACTTATAATATATAAATATTTTTTCATTCTACATTCATTGAATTACCCAAATAAAAAGATAAAATATTACCGTAA
>HF992508.1 GCA_000436695.1 Prevotella sp. CAG:1185
TCAAAAAGGAAGCAGCATGAAAACAGTAAAATACACCATAGCCAGCAGAGCCAACACTTCTAATGCCAGTTCCAACTTGTCAAAGCGGGCGCTTTCATTGTTTTTCAATAAAGCCGTCAACGTTACAAGCAAAAGCGGCAAAATCATAAGAGAATACCTCAGTTCTACTCCAAACAACACAAAGCCCCACCACACAAGACCTATAAGGAGTATAAGGAAAAGAATTATTACTTTTGCTTTTTTCATAAGGCACTAATATTTAATCGCCATACTTATAATAAACGCTCCAACCTTTACCATCTGCATCTGGTACGATTTTAAGATATACAACTCGACCACCATCAAGCTTGTTAGCAAGTTTAGTTGCCAATGTTATAGCTCCAACTCGACCTGATGCATGTCCTCCATAATTCCAACCAGAATCAAGACTATTGCCCCGAGTTGAAATTATCACCTTAGCACCAGTGGATGATGTATACGACACATAAACTATACCATTTTCAGAATTGTTATTTTCAACTATTTCTCCTACCAAATCAGGTAATGATTTGTATGAAGATTCTTCACAATCATAATCATCATAAGACGAACATGAAGTAACCATTGACAAAGTCAATAAACACAAAACATAAAATAACTTTTTCATAATTAAAAAATTTTAGGATTAAACATAAGTTATAATTTTCACGTGAAATATCATTTATATTTTATTCTTTATAAAAAGAGCCCAAAACCTGCATAGCACCATCCGTTACTACATAAACTACATATTCTCCTTTCTCACATTCAGACATATCATACTCAATGCCTTCATAAGCATTCATATTAAATACATCAGATGCAACAGGTTCTCCATCTTTAGTTATTGTAACTTCCACATTATCCATCATTGCATAAAAAGAAACAATAAGTTTGTTCAATGAATAATCATATAATGATGTTATAGTTTCCCCTTGACTTGGAGCCTTAAAAATATCATTATTCAATTTTATTTTTACTCTTTCATAAGTACACAAAAAAATATTGTTTGCATAAATGTTTCCTATTGACGTAAAAATCATCAATGTAAATAAGAATATTTTTTTCATATCTTTAATAATTTTATTTATTTTCCATTCTCAAAATTAAACTATCATTTAAATATCCCCAAATTTTGATACGATTATTTTTCAGCAGTGTCACAATCGCAAAACAAGCTTAAATCATTATATTACAAGCACTTATATCACATCAAAGTATCTCATCACAACGAAAATTGTGACGTTTTAAATAAGCACAAGGATAAAAAACCTCATAAATGCACATGCTTTTCAACATAAATTGATTAACTTTGAAACAACAAAAAACAAGACATTAATGAAAAGGCTTTTATTATTTTCTATTGCAATAGTACTTATCCTTTGCAGCTGCAATTACAACAACGAAATACACAAAAAACTCATTTTGGCAGATACATTGCTGTATCATACAAAAAACGATTCGGCAATGAAAGTACTTAAAAGCATCAATGCTGAGAATCTAAAGGACGAAAGCGACAAAGCATATTACAAGCTTTTAACAACACAAGCGCAACTTGTACTTTACCAAAGACCTATCCCCGACTCTACACTTAATGAATGTATCAAATTTTACACAAAACATTATGATGCAGAAAAACTCGCTAAAGCTTATTATTACAATGGTGCAATATTATCTAAGGTAAGGAATATAAAAAAAGCGATAAAACTCTTAAAAGCAGGAGAGGTGCACGCAAAAAAATCAAAAAGTTTAATTCTTATACACCACATAGAAGAACAACTTTCTATAGTAAATGCAAAAACAGGAAATTTTAATACTGCTTTAAAATATGCAAACACAGCACTTCAACACTCAAAAAAAACTAAACAGAAAATCATGGATTATAGAAGACATGAACAGACTTGCCGCTATTTATGACGAACTTGGGATACTTGATAGTTCCGATTATTATATAACAGGAGCATTAAACTATACCAAGTTTTTATCCAAGCCACTTAAAGCCGACT
>HF992509.1 GCA_000436695.1 Prevotella sp. CAG:1185
CATATTTATAAAATTAATTTTGAACAGTTACTTATAAAAAGGAATAAATATATCATAAAAATATGGATATAAATGAACATTAATTTTTATAATTTTGCAAATTGCAATTGACAACTTAATATTTACATATTTTAACATAAAACAACATATGGACACACCAACAATACAACAGATTAAAAGCATTGTTAAGGAGGCTGCAGAACTGATGCAGACTAACACCTTCGAGATATCACAAAAGGAAGGATTTGCTAACATTGTAACATCATCTGATGTTGCCGTACAGAATTTTTTATGCAACAAGCTTAGTGAAATTATGCCAGGAAGCGGATTTCTGTGCGAAGAGGAAGACATGTGGGATACATCACATGAATACACATGGATAATAGATCCGATAGACGGCACCGCAAACTATAGCCGAGGCATTGCACAATGCGCAATATGCGTAGGACTGAAACATAACGCGGAAATGATAATGGGAGTGGTTTACTTACCTATGGCAGGAGAGATGTTTTACGCTGAAAAAGGAAAAGGTGCCTTTCTTAACGACAGACAAATACATGTGTCTGACCGTCCCTTCGAAAACTCACTGCTCTGTACTGCCCTGCCAGTTTATCATAAAGAGTACGCGCAGACATGTTCAGAAATAATTACAGAGGCCTTCGCCCGCTGCAATGACATAAGACGATTCGGAGCATGCGCTCCTGAACTATGCTATCTCGCGATGGGCAGATGTGAACTATATTTTGAATACCTGTTAAGTCCATGGGACTACGCGGCAGCATCACTTATTGTCACCGAAGCCGGAGGAACAATAACATCTATAGACGGCTCACCACTGAAGCTGACACAGAAAGGCGGCGTTATTGCAGCTAACAATGCCGACAATCACAGGCAGATGACTGATATTGTAAGTAAAAAGATAAAAGGCAGAAAATGATATTAGACAAATAAAATCAGGTCTGTTTTATATAAGGACTACAGATTAGAAGAAGTCAAAGAATACACACACGGCAATAAAAGCAACTGGAACACCGGGAGCATGACAGATAACATGATTATTGCTGTCGCGCACTGTACCATATCTATCAATGGTGCCAAGCAGAGAATTGTTGCGTCCACGCACCCTTCCGCAGTTGTCAACATTGCCGAGGTACGAATAATTGCGGTTGCGTATATCACCATTACTGCATATCTTTCCAAGCAGATGGTTGTTACGGTCGCGTATATCGCCATTAGTATCTATACGTGCCACGACAGAGTTAGTGCGGTTTCTCACCACACCATCGCTGCCTATATTCAATACGACAGAATTATTATTGTTTCTAACTGTCTGTCCATAACATGAAACAGGCATTATAAAAGCAAAAAGAATTATTGACAACAGTTTAATCATAAATTGAGAACAACTTACATACAATGAACAATAAATTCTGCATTATATAAACGTACAGCTGTAAATATTATTAATGCAGAATTTATTGAATATAAAATACAATACAAAGTGCCAATCACATCATAATGATGCTGCAGCATCAAAATCATTATTAACCTGGCGCATCCATTCAGGAAGCATTGCTAAAGCCTCGTTCTGCAAATATTCAGGCATCAACCTGTACAAGACATAAGAATAGGGCCGGCAATAGCAGCACTCAACAGTAAATTTTTCATTGCAGTGAACTTTTTTGTGAACGATAAATTCCACACGGATGTAAAGCAACAAAAAGATAATCTGACTTATTATATGCTGACTTACATAACCCAGCAGACTGGAAATAGGCGGAGCATTGTCAGAACTCCGGGTAATAACCACTACGCCTTAAATCCTCATACTTGTCAGAGTCAAATCTATAAGTTGCGTGTTTACGTCCGGACGTAGGCTCAGTCTTAACAAGAAGACATGTATTCAACATACGACGTTCAAAGCTTCTCTTATCGAAACTGACGCCAAAGACAGCTTCATAAAGCGTGCGCAGCTCTTTCATTGTAAACTCATCAGGCAAAAGTCCGAAAGCTACAGGCTGAAAATGCACACGTTCACGAAGGCGCGTTAAGGCATCTTTGAGAATATGCTCATGATCGAAAGCCAACGTAGGCACATCATCAAGCGAGAACCAGCATACCCTGGCGGCGTCATCGCCTGGACGGACATCACTTGTGCGTACAAGAGCATAATGAGCTATGGTTATAACGCGCTCACGTGGATCGCGATCCGGGGCACTATATGTATGAAACTGCTCCATATATGCCCCAGTAAGACCTGTCTCTTCTTCAAGTTCGCGTTTGGCACCATCGGCAGCCGACTCGTCAATATTAAGAAATCCACCGGGAAAAGCCCAGCAACCTTTGTAAGGTTCAGAACCACGCTCAATAAGGAGCACCTGAAGACTGAGACCATTGAAACCGAAAATTACACAGTCAACCGTAACTGACGGATGAGGATGCTTATATGTATATACCCTGTTTTCCATATTGTCTTTGTGCATTTATTATGTTACAAATATAACAAATTCATCTGACAAATCAAAATATGAACGGTAAAACTTTATGCCACAAAACTGCATAAAATATGACATTAAGAAAATTATTTTACATGAATAAGAAACAATAACATAATGCAAAATAGTGTTTATATAACATAGACTACATGAAATAATAAAAAAACGACTATCTTTACAGTCTGAAAAAGTTATAATAAAAAGAAAACAGTATGGGAAAAAAGAATATATAAAGGCCAACCGTGAATGGCTTGAAGCAAAGTCGAAAGAAGAAAGTGTTAATGCTCTTGATAAAGGAGTATATTACAAAGTGTTGTCAGAAGGCAAAGCCAATGGCATACACCCTACCCCGCGAAGCATTGTTACCGCACACTACACAGGACGCACTATAGACGGAAAGACATTTGATTCAAGCCTTGGCGGAACTCCTGTTGCATTCAGGCTGTGTGACCTCATTGAGGGATGGATTATTGCAATGCAGCACATGTGCATTGGCGACAAATGGGAAATATATATTCCGGCAGAACTAGGCTATGGCAAATTATCACAACCCGGAATACCGGGTGGCTCAACTCTTATATTCGAAATAGAGCTGCTCGGCATAGCATAAAAACACTGAAAAGCTCAACCGACGGCAGGGCTGTCGGTTGCAGACTCTATTCTGCAATATAAGGCCAGGAGTTCTTTATTGGCCTTGCCGTCAATACTCAAACTACGCTGCTCGTCAAAAAGATCCAGAGAAGGGGTGCACTCACCGCACACATCTATGCCAATGACACTCTCATTTCGCAATATTATCGTAAGTAAGCTCTCAAGAGAATCCAGCGACATAGACCCCTGATCCCAGTTTGTTACTGCAGACTCTGTGTTGAGCACATCCTTGTCGACAGATATATAAACAGGCTCGTCTACATGTTCATGAGAAAAACTGCGCCATGCATCTTCATGTTCCATGACCGATTCGCCATAAAACTTAACCCTGCTTTTATATTCGTCAGGCACGGAACGGATAAGTTTGTCGGCAGCACCGACAATGAGAACCTTACGCAGGCAAGGATTAGTGTCAAGCATATTCTTTACCCATGAGCCACATGAAAGCATCTCTTCAAAAAGTGAAGGCTGCATGTCAGGATGATGATCAAACAATACCATTGAGAACGGCTCGTTAATCTTGTCGGTCCACAGCTTGCTGACATAATGATAATTACCCGAATCAATAAAATGCAAGCCGTGAGGACTATATGGCTCTATACGTCGGCTTATGGCACTGGCTGCTTCTGTGTCACAATAACAGTCGGTGCCATTAAGATCGGTACAGTCAATCCAGCGGAAACGTCTGTTATTCAGGAAACGTTCCTGCTCATACACATGAGTGAAATTCATCACTATTATTTCAGGTTTCATAGTGCAGTAAATACTTTTATATCCAAATAGTTTTTATTGGTTCCATTTCTGTAATGACAATTAAACGGCATGCGGCGTGACATAAAGACGCTACACTGAACCGCTATAATTGACAGCCAGAAAGCTGTCGGCATTGAAGTTGTATAAAGTTGCTATTATCGCGGTGCTCTCAATTCCCAAAATGCCACTGCTGCTGCAGCTGCAACATTAAGAGAGTCAACCTGATGCGACATAGGAATGCGCACCACATAATCAGCCTTGCAGATAGCCTCATTAGGCAGACCGTCGCCTTCAGTACCCATAATGAGCGCAAGCCGCGGCTCATCTTTCAGTGGTTTATAGTCAAGAGGAACAGAACGGTCTGTAAGTGCCATTGCTGCTGTACGGAAGCCGAGACGAGATAACTCTCCGAACGGATCATCGCACCATGTCCATGGCACAAGAAAAACCGAACCCATAGACACTCTTACAGCACGGCGGTTAAGAGGGTCGCATGAGTCAGGGGTAACAAGTACGGCATCAATGCCAAGGGCTGCCGCAGAACGGAATATTGCACCAATGTTTGTTGTGTCGACAACTCCATGAATGACAACTACACGTTTGGCATCGCTGCATACATCACTTACAGATTTCATTACAGGGCGACGCATTGCACAAAGCACTCCACGTGTAAGAGTGTAGCCCGTAAGATTTGACAGCACATCACGTTCACCGGTATATATGGGCAAATCGCCTACGTGCTCAATTATATCTGCGGCATCACCGGTTATATGCTTGCGCTCGCACATAAGTGCCACAGGCTCATATCCGGCATCCAACGCCACACGGATAACTTTAGGACTCTCAACTATGAACAGTCCTTTATCCGGTTCAACACGATTGCGCAACTGAGCCTCGGTAAGCTTACTGAATATCTCAACCCCAGGATGGTTTAATGTTGTTATCTCTATTACAGACATACAGAAATAATAATCTTTTTACTTTTGTATAATGTGATACAAAAATACCATTTATTTACAATAATATGCAATAACGACGCTGTGAAAGAATATAATAACGTATTGTTTTTTATAGAAGTTATCAGATGTTAACGTTAATTTGCTTGAATATCTAAAGAAAGGTTTAAGTAATTAATTATTGGATGTCAGAACTTTGTACAGGCGATAAATAAAAGCCATACTTGTAAAAAGTAATAAATAAAAAACCTGCCGCGCATAAATACGCGGCAGGGCAATCGCTAAATCCAATACGGACACTCACGTGCCCCAAAAAGAAACCAACACGACACTCACGTGTCAAAAAATAAAAGGAAAATCACAATAATGCGCCGCTTTCTGCCATATCATAAATACTTATAGATCAGCGACAGTCACATTTGGCGGCGCAAAACCATATCTGTCTTAACATATCATTGAAAAAGGAGACAAATTCTTAAATTCTACCGTCATACACATATGACAACTCTTATACTTATACCCATGCATACTATAGGTTGTTCAAATAGGTGCATGGTTATCCTTATACGCTGAGAGAAAATGGTTTGCTTATTTAATTAACATATTAAAAATTCGGATAGATGCATAATATCATCATAAATTACTCGTCCGGCAAACCCAATTCCATTCTTTGTCGGCGCAGATCAAGTTCACGTTTCATATGTTCTTTCCTTTCCGTCATCATATCCTGCCATTTTTCATACTGGTTGTCGTCAAGAATTTTTTCATTTCTTTTTCCATTTTCTCCTCGCGATTTTTTATTTCTTTCTCTATATCGCGTGAGTCAGTGACACCATTTTCCATATCAGGACGAGCGCCGGGTCTTTCGCCTTCAGGTCGCATGCCTCTGGGTCGCATACCACGACCACCCATACCTGGTTTGGCACCTTTATCACCTGATGCGTCTGCTTTGTCGGTCATAGCCTTCGCCTCTTTGAGGTTTAGCTTATATACCTTTTTATATTGTTTATCAGTAAGCTCCAACTCATCTTTCATTTTGTCTGTAATTTCGCGTGCCGATGTTTCAGGATCAACAACCTTTCTCATTGGCGGCTTTCGATCTATCTGCTCTTGCGCAAACGTCCAAGGCATACAATATGCAGTAAACATAAATGTTGCACAAGACATGATAACAACTAACTTATTCATACAATAAATCTGTTTTATGTAAGTTTTCGCGGACAAAATTAATAAAAGTGTAAGTTAAATAAAAATATAATCAACAAATCAAGACATTATGTATACGAACGCATATTGAAATCTTAAACCATAAAAAAATTTTTATAATCTATTATAAAAATGTCTGTTATATGTATAAAAATATGAATCTCTGACTACGGTGATGAAAACAAGTTGAACAGATGTGGCATAAAGCGAACCATAAGCCATACAGACACAAAAAGGATATACACAACTATATCTTTACTTTAATTATATCGTCAATCTCTGTCGTATATTTTTTTGAAGCGTGTTCATGTTTCAGATGCCATTCCTTACTAGTTCCCTGTACGGCAACCTTAACCATATTATATCCGTTTTTGCGGTTAATTTTATCTATAGCATCAGCAAGGCGTGCCTGCTTGGCCCGGTCAACTTTATCAAAGAGATAAGTCTGAACAGCAGTATCCGGACAAATGTCCCATACTATTACACCGGCTTTCTTAAAATTGTATGTATCAGACGGCCACTCTGACCGCAATGCCTCTACAGATGTTGCCACAATTTCACGCAAATCGTTTGTCGGAACGTTGAATACCGATGTATGGTTTATCACTTGTCGCAGCAAGTCTGTTCTGAAACGGCTTGTATATGCAAAGACAGTTAAGGCACTGCAACAACTGTGTTGCTGTTTCAACTTATGAGAGCATGCAGCAGCAAAGTTAGCAACGGCTTCTTCTACTTGGCTTAATTCAGACAAACCGTTATCAGCAAAGCTGCGGCTTGTGCAAATACTTTTCTTCTGCGGCAACGTATCTATATCTATACAACTCTCTCCATTAAGCTCACGCCATGTTCTTACACCTGATATTGTGAGCATTCTTCTTACCCAGTTTTCACTTCGCTGCGTAAGGTCGTATGCTGTATGTATGCCATGGTAATTTAGTTTTGCTACACTACGCCTGCCAATGCCCCATACGTCAGCTACATCAAGTCCCTGCAAGGCCTTGATGCGTTTCTCTTCTGTATCAATAAGACATACACCCTCATATCCCTTGTATCGCTTGCCATATTTTGATGCGACTTTAGCTAAAGTCTTGGTCGGAGCTATACCCATTGTAACGGGTATACCTGTCCCCTTGCCTATTGCTTTTACAATCTTTTTTCCATATTCACGAAGCTGACTGCCATGTCCAAAACCAGACAAATCAACAAAGGCTTCATCAATAGAATATTGGCTTATGTCGGGAGTAAACTCTGAAAGCAACATCATAACACGCCGGCTCATGTCGCCATACAAAGTATAGTTTGAACTGAATATTGCCACCTTATTATCCTCAAGCATCGCCTTGACCTGATAAAAAGGCGTACCCATTGCAATACCCATTGCCTTAGCCTCATTGCTGCGTGCTATGATACATCCGTCGTTATTTGAAAGTACTACGACTGGCGATGTCCGTAAAGCCGGATTAAACACACGCTCGCACGAACAATAAAAGTTGTTACAATCGACTATGGCAAACATCGGGATATTATCTTCTGAATTGTCGCTTTATATTGTATGTAAGAACACCCCATACAATAAAATTATATGAATGTCCGCAAGTTGCCAATC
>HF992510.1 GCA_000436695.1 Prevotella sp. CAG:1185
GGCCGTTGCCACTCCGGCAAGGTTGCCCGTGCCGACGCGGCTTGCCAGCGACACGGTGAAAGCCTGAAAAGAAGAGATGTGCTTCTCGTGTCCGTTTATCTTTGCCGTAGAGTCGCCCAGCAGACGTATCATCTCTCCTATCATGCGAAACTGCACAAACTTAGTCTTGATGCTGAACCATACGGCACAGCCCAGCAGCATTACTACAAGTATGTAAGTCCAGAGAATGTCGTTGGTCTCGTTAATCATCTGTGTGAATAGTTCCATGACGCTTATTGGTTTTGTTTAAGTTTAAAATAAAATATATGCTCTCTGAAAACAGTCTCCACCAGGTCGAAACGGATAAAGTCGGCCAAAAGGCTGATTACCTGACGGCGGGGAATATGCGACAGTCTTACACACCGGTTAAGCGTAATCTCGCCATACTTCTCCAAAAGGCGCAAGATGCACTGCTCCCGTTCGTTACATCTTATCATCACATCCTTATGGTCATGCCGCCAAATATCGAGATGCACCGGACTGGCAAGTATCGTTTCGTCCTTAATGCGAATGTATGCCTTAGGTTTCTTGTCCTCGTCAACGGCGTATACGGGCTTATGCTGACTTTCGGCAACGCTGACTTCAAGCACATCCTTGCCGTCGACCTTATATATCTGACTGTCGAGAGTAACCGACGGCCTGCAGTATCGCGTTGCGGCAACTTCTATCATGTATATCTCCTCGGCCGAACGTATGCCGGCGATCTTGCCGTTATCCTTAACGCCCACAAGCAGCCGCCCTCCCTCGGTGTTTGAAAAGGCAGAAAGACTGCGTGCTATCTTGCATGCGTCTGTTATGGCAAACTTAAAGTCCTGATGCACATGCTCGCCTTCGGTAACAAGCTGCAAGATATGGTTTCTGTTCATTTTCATATTCCAGATGCAAAGATACTGAAAATAAGCATACTTCACAAACATACGGCATGGTAAATTATGGCCATCGGCCCCGCAGCAATATATTGACAGACATGAAATAAAGCCGGACGGCAAAGGGCGCAACGGCTGCCAACATACTGAAAGCGGATTACGCAAAATGCTTTCTTTCTGATTTCAGATGACGTTCCACAGCCGCGATATTCTGAAATAAAAATCATCCGGCCGTGAAAACAGCACGATATCGTGTGCAAGCGTAAGCAGCTATATCACAAGACGTTACGCACGCCTCACAGATTTTGTGCAGTTATTTCAGCGTAAAAACAAGCCAAAACCACTGTTTTTGGCAGCAAAACAGCCTTATATTTAGCTGCAATATGCCTGAAACGACCATGCAAAAGCATTGCTTTTACAGCATGAAAGCACAACTTTTACTTCATAACGTAAACATTCTTTATCTGTAAAGCGGATTTTAGTGATTCTGATTTTCTATTTTATCCAAAAACAATGACACAGACCAACTATCATAAAGATACAAAATCCGCGTCATGGCTTTACAAACGAAATGCGGAAGCGGCAGTCTATATTTGCTTGACAAAATAATATGAAGTTGGGTATCTTTTATGATAACCACAACTTAATGGTTGTTTAGTTGGATTTACATTGATTATGTTAAAGTTTTCATTGTGTACTTCGATGAATACTGATAGTTTGAATTAATTTCAAGTGAAATAGATAAAATACTGAATGAATCATATAAATTACGAGGCAAATAACATTATTTCACATTTTCTAATATTGTATTTGGAAAAAAAATTGCATATTTGTAAAAAAATATGACCTATGCAATTTTTTAAAATATTAAAACCTACAACAATAACCCTGATATCTACTTTTAAATGTACAGCTAAATGTGCAAATTGTTGCTTTGGTTGTAATCCAAGCTTAAATAAGGCTATGACCTATGAAGAGATGAAAAAATACGTAGATTTATGCATGAAACAATATCATGATAGTTTAAAGGTTTTGGTAATAACAGGAGGTGAATGCATGATTTATAGAAAAAATGTAGAGAAAATAATTTTTTATGCTACTAAGATAGGATTATCCACGAGAATTGTAACAAATGCATTTTGGGCCACTTCATATAAAATTGCTATGGATATAGTAAAAAGATTAGTTGATTGTGGGTTAAAAGAAATTAATTTTAGTACAGGTGATGAACACCAAAAAAGTGTTCCTTTAAGAAATGTGAGGAATGCGTCTGTTGCATCTGCAAGATTAGGGCTTGTTCCAATTATCAATATTGAAACACATGATAACTCATCAGAGCACACTCTTAAAAGACTGGTGAAAGATAAAGTTTTTATTGGATTTGTATCAAAAAGCTTAATTAAAATAGAAAAAGGCGTGTGGATTTCTTTCAAAGGAAATAAAGAAAATCTGACTTATGAGAGTTGTTTTATGCCACATCGATTTGACAGATGTTTAAATTTATTTCAACTTATACCCATTAATCCATATGGTGAGGTCCTTGCGTGTTGTGGTTTAACAAGTGAACAAAATCCATATTTGAGACTAGGAAATATAAATAAACAACCAATAAAAGAGATATATGAAACTTCGTTCAAAGATGTTTTGAAAATTTGGTTATATATAGAAGGACCTGCCAAAATTCTTAAATACATAAAACAAAGAAAAAATGAAAAGTTTTCATTTTGTGCAAGTCACATATGTGATATCTGTAGAACTTTATTTATGGATAATGAAAATATAACTTTTCTCACTACTGTCCAAAGAAATTTTCCCATAGAGTCAACTG
>HF992511.1 GCA_000436695.1 Prevotella sp. CAG:1185
CATATACGTTTTTATTTGCTTCCGGCAAAACCAAAAGCAATTTCTTGCCGTCAACTTTAAGATTTTTAGTAATATTTACAAAATCTTTAGTCTTTGGAGCCTCTAAATTGAAATCTTCAACTACAACGATAGCATTTTCCTGAGCCTTGTAAGACAGCGCGCTCTTACGAGCCAGAGCCTTAACTTTGAGGTTCAGTTTGAAGCTGTAGTCACGTGGCTTAGGTCCGAATACGCGACCACCACCTACGAGCACCGGAGAATTGATATCACCGCGACGAGCACCGCCACCACCTTTCTGGCGACCAAGTTTGCGTGTAGAACCAGCATGCTCACTTCTTTCCTTAGCTTTAGCTGTTCCCTGACGCTGTGCAGCCATATAGCGCTTAACGTCAAGATAAAGAACGTGGTCGTTTGGTTCAATTCCGAAGATAGATTCGTTTAACGTAACCTTTCTTCCAGTGTTCTCACCTTTGATATTTAATACGTTAATTTCCATTATTTCTGAATTAAAACGGTTGAACCTTTGCAACCAGCAACACTACCCTTCACCAAGATGAGGTTATGCTCCGGTATTACTTTTAACACTTTGAGGTTTTGAGTTGTAACTCTGTCACCACCCATCTGTCCGGCCATACGCATTCCTTTGAACACTTTAGCAGGATAAGAACAAGCACCGATAGATCCCGGCTTGCGTGCGCGGTCGTCCTGACCGTGTGTGCTCTGTCCTACACCACCGAATCCGTGACGCTTCATTACACCCTGGAAACCTTTACCCTTTGAGGTACCAACAACATCAACGAATGTTGCATCGTTGAAAATATCAACCGTGATAATGTCTCCGAGGTTATATTCCTCATCAAACTTGAACTCGGCCAAGTGTCTCTTAGGTGTTGTTCCGGCTTTCTTGAATGTTCCCATAAGAGGTTTTGAGGTGTTCTTTTCCTTAGCCTCACCAAAACCGAGCTGTACGGCTTTGTAACCATCTTTTTCAACAGTCTTAACCTGAGTTACAACACAAGGACCAGCTTCGATAACAGTGCACGGTACATTCTTACCGTCGGCACTGAAAACGGATGTCATTCCGATTTTTCTTCCTATTAATCCTGGCATTTCAATTAATATTAAAAATTAAACTATACTTTTATTTCTACTTCTACACCGCTAGGCAATTCGAGTTTCATCAGAGCGTCTACTGTCTTTGCTGTTGAGCTGTAGATGTCGATAAGACGCTTGTAGTCGCTGAGCTGGAACTGCTCACGAGACTTCTTGTTTACGAATGTACTACGGTTAACTGTGTAAATACGCTTGTGAGTTGGCAATGGAATAGGACCGCTAACGATAGCGCCTGTAGCCTTCACAGCCTTTACGATTTTCTCTGCTGACTTGTCAACCAATTTGTGGTCGTAAGATTTCAGCTTAATTCTGATTTTCTGACTCATTTTATTTTTTGATTAATAATTATCATTAAGAAGAGAAGAGGTACGCCCGTTAAGAGTCATTCGCTAACAAGACGCCTCATTCTCTTTATTTTATTAGTCTTGATTATACAAGATCTGTACGTCCTTTAACTTCCTCAAGCACAGCCTTAGCGATTGAGCTTGATACAGGAGCGTGATGATCATACTCCATAGAGCTTGTTGCACGTCCAGAAGTGATTGTACGGAGAGCTGTTACATATCCGAACATCTCTGCCAGCGGAACCATAGCCTTGATGATACGTGCACCGCTACGGGTCTCGTCCATACCTTCTACCTGGCCACGACGCTTGTTCAAGTCACCGATAACGTCACCCATGTTCTCCTCAGGTGTTACAACCTCAAGTTTCATGATAGGCTCCATCAGAACAGGACCTGCCTTAACACAAGCGTTCTTGTAAGCGTTGATGGCTGCAACCTCGAATGACAACTGGTCAGAGTCAACCGGGTGGAACGAACCGTCGAGCAATGTAACTTTCAGGCTGTCCATAGGATATCCACCGAGAACACCATTCTTCATGGCAGACTCAAAGCCCTTCTGTACTGAAGGAATGAACTCCTTAGGAATGTTACCGCCCTTAACCTCGTTGATGAACTGCAGACCGCCCTGCTTGAAGTCCTCATCAACAGGACCTACGTTAACGATAATGTCGGCGAACTTACCACGACCACCACTCTGCTTCTTGTAAACCTCGCGCAGATTGACTGTCTTGGTGATAGCCTCTTTATAGTTAACCTGAGGCTTACCCTGGTTACACTCAACCTTGAACTCTCTCTTCAGACGGTCAAGGATAATGTCAAGGTGAAGCTCACCCATACCAGAGATAACTGTCTGACCGCTCTGCTCGTCTGTGTGAACAGTAAAGGTCGGGTCTTCCTCAGCCAGTTTTGCAAGTCCGATACCGAGCTTGTCAACGTCAGCCTGGCTCTTAGGCTCAACAGCGATACCGATAACAGGATCAGGGAATGTCATTGACTCGAGTACGATAGGATGTGCCTCGTCGCAAAGAGTATCACCAGTACGGATATCCTTGAAACCAACACCGGCACCTATATCACCTGCGTCGATAACTTCCATAGGAACCTGCTTGTTAGAGTTCATCTGGAACAGACGGCTTACGCGCTCTTTCTTGCCTGAACGTGTATTGTATACATATGAGCCGGCCTCAACCTTACCTGAATAAACGCGGAAGAATACCAGACGGCCAACATACGGGTCAGTAGCAATCTTAAATGCAAGAGCAGATGTAGGCTCGTCCTCAGACGGCTTGCGGTCCTCTTCCTCACCAGTAACAGGGTTGGTACCAACGATGTTAGGAGTATCAACAGGAGAAGGCAGGAATGCGCAAACATAGTCGAGCAGAGTCTGAACACCCTTGTTCTTGAATGAAGAACCACAGAGAACAGGAGTGCACTCCATAGCCAATGTACCCTTACGGATAGCGGCGATAAGCTCTTCTTCAGTAATAGAGTTAGGATCCTCGAAATATTTCTCCATCAGGTTCTCGTCAAACTCAGCTGCGCTCTCGAGAAGTTTTCCTCTCCACTCTTCAGCCTCGTCCTTCAAGTCAGCAGGGATATCATCTACTTCATATTCGGCACCCATTGTCTCGTCATGCCAATAGATAGCCTTCATCTTTATCAGGTCTACAAGTCCCTTGAATGTCTCTTCACTTCCGATAGGAACAACAAGAGAAACAGGGTTAGCGCCCAGCACTTCCTTCATCTGACGGAGAACGTCGAAGTAGTCAGCACCAGAGCGGTCCATCTTGTTTACATAGCCAAGACGGGGAACATTATATTTGTCAGCCTGACGCCATACAGTCTCTGACTGAGGCTGTACACCACCAACGGCGCAGTATGTAGCAACAGCACCGTCAAGTACACGCAGAGAACGCTCAACCTCAGCAGTGAAGTCAACGTGTCCCGGAGTATCGATCAGGTTGATCTTAAACTGCTTGTTATTATAGTGCCAGTAGCAAGTGGTTGCAGCAGATGTGATAGTAATACCACGCTCCTGCTCCTGAGCCATCCAGTCCATTGTAGCGGCACCATCGTGAACCTCGCCAATCTTGTGAGTCTTACCTGTATAGAAAAGGATACGCTCAGAAGTTGTCGTCTTACCGGCATCGATGTGAGCCATAATACCGATATTGCGGGTCAAATGTAAATCTTGCTTTGCCATGATTCTTTTTACCTGTCTATTAATTAAAATCTGAAGTGAGCAAATGCACGGTTAGCCTCAGCCATGCGGTGCATATCCTCTTTACGCTTGAATGCGCCGCCCTGATTGTTATATGCGTCCATGATCTCAGCAGCCAGTTTGTCTGCCATAGTCTTTCCACCGCGTTTGCGTGCAAAGTTGATCATATTCTTCATAGAGATGCTCTCTTTACGGTCGGGACGGATTTCAGTAGGGACCTGGAATGTTGCACCACCGATACGACGGCTCTTAACCTCAACCTGAGGTGTGATATTGTCGAGGGCAGTCTTCCATATTTCGAGTGCAGACTTCTCCTCGTTAGCCATTTTCTCTTTTACTGTGTCTAATGCTTTGTAGAAAATCTCATAAGAAGTATTTTTCTTTCCATCATACATCAGATGGTTAACGAATTTTGAGACTTTCTGGTCATTGTAAACGGGATCCGGAAGGATCACACGCTTCTTTGGTTTTGCTTTTCTCATTTCTTTGTTTTGAAATTAATTCTGCATGGGGCTGTTCTCTTGTTCTTCAGCGTTCTCTCCAGAACTGCTTACTCAACCTTTATAACAATTCTCCAGCAAAACGTTAATAAAATGTCAATTGTGTCCTTTTATTGGCTTAATTATTATTTCTTTGCCTTAGGACGTTTTGCGCCATACTTTGAACGGCGCTGTGTACGGTTGGCTACGCCGGCAGTATCAAGTGTTCCGCGAACGATGTGATAACGTACACCAGGAAGGTCCTTAACACGACCACCACGTACAAGCACGATAGAGTGCTCCTGAAGGTTGTGTCCCTCTCCAGGTATGTAAGAGTTAACTTCCTTCTGGTTTGTCAAACGAACACGGGCAACTTTACGCATTGCCGAATTAGGTTTCTTAGGGGTTGTTGTGTAAACACGAACACAAACACCACGACGCTGAGGACATGAATCCAAAGCCGGTGATTTGCTCTTGTCAACAAGCGCCTTTCTACCTTTTCTTACCAATTGTTGAATTGTAGGCATTGTTGTTAAATTTTTAGTTATATATTTTGTTTTGTTATTTTCTTATAATTGTAATATGGTCCATAGAACATAGACCAATTTGGGCTGCAAAGGTAAGAATAATTCTTCAAATTACATAATTATAAAGAAAGTAAAAAGCCTATATTGGCTTAATATTTGCACAATATAGGCTTTATTAAAATAAATTAACCATAGAGCACATATTAAATGCACTAATGGCCATGTTTCATTACTAACATAGACACTGATTAGGCCTCACCTTTATTAATATGGAAAGGTGCTATTGTACCTTTCTCCTGCTGAGGTATCTTTATCGGTCCGAATGCGCTCTCATATCTTACGATATTGTCCTGAAGAGCCATAAGCAGGCGCTTTGCGTGCTCAGGAGCCAAAATCACACGTGATTTAACCGTTGCCTTTGGCACTCCCGGAAGAATGCGTGCAAAATCCAGTACGAAATCAGAACTTGAATGAGTTATAATAGCAAAGTTTGCATATTGTCCCTGTGATACGTCTACGGGCAGGTCTATCTGAAGCTGGCCCGGGTTGTTATTGTTTTTGTTTTCCATTGATTTGTATTATTATATTAATGTATAAAACTATATTCACGTTTCAGGCAGACTTTCCATTCTCTGTCCTTGTCTGCCGCCTTGTCACGGACCAGTATGTCTGCACAGCGTCACTGATCATTCCCGCATCTCTTTAATGCAGCCGTCATCACATAACACGACAATGCAATAATGCACCGTTTGAGCAAAATAAACAAACCTCCGTAAAGAAAGCAATGCAAAGATAAACGTTTTTGTCAAAAAAACAAGCATCTGAACAAATAAATTTAGCTACAAACATATTAAATTTAGGTAATGTACAGACAACCATCACAAGCATCAGACACAAACATATATTGACTAAAACCGCAAAATTACAGAAGTTAAGCCCGAATAGAGCATCAGACTGTATATAGCTTATCTGTTTTGAGTATTCATACTTTCATCCGTCAGCTTATTACAGAAACCTGCATCACACAAAAGCCGCATATACCTATTGTCGGGATATGCGGCTCGTTTTTTTATACTAAAATATGTTTTATGTACTACATCGGTCTCCTACTCGCCAGCCTTATACTTGGCTGCCTGCTCCTTGATAAGGTCGAGGTCGTCAAAATAGTTGATGCGCATCGCATCACGCACTTCGTGCAAAGTCTGTGCAGCCACCTCGCGTGCAGCTTCTGAACCTTTCTTCAGAATATTGTAGACCTCAGGAATGTCCTGCTCAAACTCATGGCGGCGCTGACGGATAGGCTCAAGCTGGCGGTCGAGCACCTTTATGAGGAACTTCTTGCACTTCATGTCGCCAAGTCCGCCGCGACGGTAATGGTCTTTCAGTTCTTCGAGGTTCTTATACTCAGGCCAGTATTCGGCAAAGTCGTCGGGGGTGCTGAATGCATCAAGATAAGTAAACACGGTGTTGCCTTCAACCTTTCCGGGGTCTTCCACGCGCAGGTGTCCCGGGTCGGTATACATGCTCTTAACCTTCTGCTGCATATCCTTCGGCGTGTCCGACAGATATATGCAGTTACCCAGACTCTTGCTCATCTTTGCCTTGCCGTCGGTTCCCGGCAGACGGCAGCACACTGAGTTTGTGGGCAGCATTATTTTAGGTTCAACGAGCACCTCTCCGTATATGTTGTTGAAGCGTTTCACTATCTCGCGTGTCTGTTCGAGCATAGGCTCCTGGTCTTCGCCGGCAGGCACTGTCGTTGCCTTGAACGCTGTTATGTCGGCAGCCTGACTTATGGGATATGTGAAGAAACCCACGGGGATGCTGGTCTCGAAGTTACGCATCTGTATCTCGGTCTTCACCGTCGGGTTGCGCTGAAGGCGCGACACGGTTACAAGATTCATGTAATACACCGTAAGTTCAGCCAGTTCAGGTATCATCGACTGAACAAAGAGAGTAACCTTATTAGGATCGAGTCCGGCAGAAAGATAGTCGAGAGCCACCTCAATGATGTTTTGGCGTATTTTCTCAGGATTGTCGGCATTGTCGGTCAACGCCTGAACATCAGCTATGAACACGAACATACGGTCGAAGTCGCCCTCATTCTGCAATTCCACTCTGCGGCGCAATGAGCCGACATAGTGGCCAAGATGAAGTCTTCCGGTCGGGCGGTCACCGGTAAGTATTATTTTTCCCATTTTATATTTTTCTTTATTAATATATTTTCTGAAGTGCAAACTTACACATTTTTTCTGAAAATCAGTGATTTAATATCAAAAACTTAGCCATCGGCAGTTCATTACTTACCGGCATGACATACAAACATAACGTTTAAGCCCAAATCGTCATTGGGCAGCATATAAATTAATTATACAATAACACTACTGTCCAAAGAAATTTTCCCATAGAGTCAACTG
>HF992512.1 GCA_000436695.1 Prevotella sp. CAG:1185
CTAGAAACGATAACCACAAGGCTATTTTTCTTACTTCTTAATTCTTAATTTTTAATTGCTTTTGCGCCTGCTTTTCACTTAAATTCATCGTAATGCATTCATTATTAGGACGTTATATCTTTGTGCTGTCCCATTTTTCGTCTTGTTATATATCAAGTCTTACAATTGTAATAGCAAAAAATCATGTTTTTGTTCACATATTAATATAAAAAGTATTACTTTTGCATCGGTGCTGAGGAACTTCTGCAATCGGCACTAACACGCTGAAGAGCAAACACAAACCGGACTTTTATGGACGGAAATACAATAACAAATGACAATATTGCGACGGCGAATAATGACGCTGGCGACGCCGTAGGCGTATCTAAACCGCTCAAATGGTATGTCGCCGTGGTCAGCAATAACACAGAAAAAGTGTGTGCCGAAAGGATAGCAGCGTTAGGATACGACACATACGTTCCCACACAAAAAGAACTGCGCCGCTGGAAGAACGGCAGGCGCAAAATAATCGACCGCATCGTGATTCATGCAGCCGTCTTTGTTCGCTGCACTGAGGCCGACCGTCGCCATCACATTGTCAATCTTCCCTTTGTTAAGCGTTTTATGGTCGACCGTGCCGCCGCCACCAATAAGTTTGGATTTCATCCCGTGGCTGTAGTACCCGACCGTGAGATAGAGAAGCTGCGCTTCATCCTCTACAACTCTGATGCTGCCGTGACGATAGAGCCTCTGCCTCTGCGTCTTGGCGACAAGGTACGCGTTATCCGCGGCAAACTCATAGGTCTTGAAGGAAACATCGTAAGATGTGAAGGCCACGACACCTCCGACTCCTCCAACCTCGACATAGTAGTACAACTCGACATCCTAGGCTGCGCCCGCATGAACATATCGCCGATGGATCTGGAGAAAATAGGAAAATAATTTATAATTTATAATTCATAATTCACAATTCATAATTGGGTTGGCTAATTATGAAACGTAGTTCGGTCAAATCCAAACGCAGTTCAGCGTTAGCTAATTGCAAGCTAATTATGAAACGCAGTTCAGCGCTAGCTAATTAAGAGTTAAAAATTAAGAAACATCGTTCAGCTCACCCAATTATGAATTGTGAAACGCAGTTCATCGCAACCCAATTATGAATTATGAATTGTGAATTATGAATTTACTTCAAAGCTTGGGCATGCTTTAGCTGGGTTAAGGTCATGATGGCCTACTATCAGGGCCTTAGGGAAGCGTTGATGAAGGTCTTCTATTAGTGATTTAAGAGCCTTACGCTGGGCGTCAGTCCTGGTGTCGGCCGGCTTGCCGTTGGCGTCAAGTCCGCCTTCGTAGCAGACGCCGATAGAGTGGGAGTTATGACCTTCGCAGTGCGCCCCGACCTTTTCTATAGGTCGTCCTTCGTGCACAACGCCATCGCGCGTAATATAATAGTGGTATCCGATATCCCGGAAGTGTCTGTGCATGATATGATCACGCCGGCACTCCTCAAAACTCAGACTACTCCCTTGGGGAGTAGCCGAGCAGTGAATGATAATAAGAGTAATGGTTCTCATGGTTCAAATGCGTTTACATACAACTCTGTAAGCCAAAAGCCGCAGCCACGGCCGACAGCACACTGATGATTGTCTGTACAATAATTTTGAAAATCGTTTTCTTTTGTTCGTTCATAAGCTTAAAGTATTATATAAGAGGAGTTAAGGAGTTATGTAGTTAAGGAGTTAAGACAATAGTCTAGTTGCTTCTTATCGCAAGCACAACGTTGGCTATTGACTTTTTCTCTGCGCTCAAGGAGCTACTACTCTAACTCCAAATGACAATACCCACCAAGGCATACGTCTTAACTCCTTAACTTCATAACTCCTTAACTCCTAGAATTAACTCCTAGAATTAACTCCTAGAATTAACTCCTAAAAAGATTCTACTCCTGCACCGTCTCTCCCTCGCTTACCGAGTACTTCGTGAGTTGTTTTATCACGGCGTCCTGTCTTAGTGTTGAGGTCGAGAGGTTGCCGGTAGCGCGGGCGCGGAGTTTTAGGCCGGTTACATTTTCGGCAACGTTAAAGTCGGCAACGGCGGTGGCGCCTTTACTCTTTATTCCTACAGAGAATATCGCCAGGTCGTCCAGCTTCACGTTCTTGCCGTCGAGCAGCAGTTCTTTGATACATGCAATCATGTCTTTCAGCACACCGTGGATCACTCCGGCAGAGTAGGGCGTGTTATGGCTCGACATGTGTTTAGCCAGTGCCTCAGTGTCGTAAGTCTCATCACACACGGCACGTGCATACCAAAGGTTATAAGCAGTGCTGCCTTCAATCTTGTTCTGATAAAGTTTGTAACGAATCATAATTTTAAAGTTTTAAAGATTAATAATAATATGGCCATAATTCATAATTCTTAATTCACAATTGATAATTCATAATTCACAATTCATAATTCATAATTGAGTTACGATTAGCTTGCGTTTTTAGGTGAAGAACAAAGAGCAGACACGGAGCGCAAAGCGTGATGAGAAATTACGAAAATTACTTCTGTAGCTGACAATAAGCAACAAAGCATATCATAATTTTCAATTCTCCATTTTCCATTCTCCATTCTCAACTCTTAATTCTTAATTTTCTGACTCTGTTACAAATTTACAACATGGAGATTTGTGAAAATGAGATAATGTGTAAAATGGTGAATTACAGTGACTTAAAGTTACAAAAAGGCTTGTGTATTTCATGAAAATTTCGTATCTTAGCTACATAATAACCGTTCTCCGTACCGTAGGTTATTGACTGCTATCTACGGAGCGACAGAATCTTTAAATAGTAATAGATATGGAATGTTTTAAGATACGCACATACGGCCGCATGGAACTTGCCCAGGCTTACTGCCCGAACATGAATCCGCGTGCCGCTTACCATAAGCTCTCCCTCTGGATCGACCGCTATCCTCACTTGCGCGAACATCTGACAGCCATAGGCGCATCGCCCAAATCACGCACCTATACACCCGCACAAGTCAAAATGATAGTTGAAGCGTTAGGGGAACCGTGAAAAGTGAAAAAATAAAAGCAGGCGGTAAACGCAATTAAAAATTAAGAATTAAAAAGTAAGAAAATTACTTCTGTTGGTTTATGCCAGTAGT
>HF992513.1 GCA_000436695.1 Prevotella sp. CAG:1185
GGCTGCCGTAGCTGTGCGCCGTGCGCTGTCGTGGCGGCAGAAAATTAACAGGCAAGGCGCCGCATGGCATCCTCCCGGATATTTTAATCCTATGGCCGTCGGCATGAATGAATGTCGTAAGCCATCAACATATACGCACACTGATAATAAGTTCTGCGCCGTGATTTAAATCAGAATACAATACAAAGGAGAACATTTCTCCGTGGAGAATAATACAGCAGAAATAATAGCATAATCAGAAAGGAGAACAGAATAGTTGCAGGGTATATCACAACATCTATAAAAGAAAAATCGCATCGGTTGTATAATACCTGCCACACCGGCAGCACGCTCAACACCGGCATCCACATACCCCTCAAGTCAAATCATAATTATCCATTCTCCATTCTCAATTCTCCATTATAACAGATTTGTTTTTTAAGTCAAAATATTATGCAGAGAAAGACAATGTTTTTAACGAGGCGTTACATACTGTTTGTTATTTCAGTGTTTATCAACGCCTACGGCATAGCCTTCATTACCAAGGCCATGCTGGGCACGTCGCCGATAACGAGTGTCAACTACGTGCTGAGTATGTTCACACCCCTGACCATGGGACAGTGGACCATCATCGTAAACCTTCTTTTTGTACTCTCAGAGCTGCTCATGATGACCAGGGCGCAGCTCCGTGCCGACCTGCGCATGTATCTCATACAGATACCAGTGTCGCTGTGTTTCGGAACGTTCATCGACATATCAATGACTTCGCTCTCGTGGCTCAATCCTGCCGTTTACCCCATGCAGCTGCTGAGCATGCTCGCCGGATGCGTCATCCTGGCATGCGGAATAACGCTTGAGGTTAAGGCCGACGTGGCAATGGTTGCGGGCGAGTTCTTCGTAAGGGTGCTTGCGCGCCGCATAAACGGCGACTTCGGCTACGTCAAACTGGGCTTCGACGTGGGCAACGTCATCGTGGCATGCGTGTTCTCAATGCTCTTTATCGGAGGCATTCACGGCGTGCGCGAGGGCACCGTGGCAGCAGCGCTGCTCGTAGGCCCTATAGTCCACTTCCTTACACCGTTCTGCCGTGTGCTCAACGGAGTGCTGGGCTACTCGGAAACCGCGGCAGAAGAGCAGAAGAAGTCGGCCGAGCATGTTGTCGTTACCATTGCGCGCGAGTTTGGCAGCGGCGGCCACATGCTGGGCGAGATGCTTGCCTCAAAGCTCGGTGTAAAGCTCTACGACCGCGAATTTATCAAGATGGCGGCAAAGAGCAGCGGCATCAACGAGGACTACATAAAGCGCAACGAGCAGACCATACCGTCGTTCTGGCTTAAGTGCATACTGTCGCAGGGCTACGGCACACAGGCGGGCAGGGGACTGTCTGACGCCGACGTGCTCTTCCTTGCCGAGAGCAAGATTGTGCAGCAGATAGCCGACAAGGAGCCGTGCGTAATCGTGGGGCGCTGCGCCGACTTTGTGCTGAAAGGACGTCCGGGCGTTGTGCGCGTGTTCTGCTATTGCGACCGTGACACAGCCATTGACCGTTGCACGTCTGAATACGGCCTTGACAAGGTTAAGGCGGAGGCCGAGATAAAGAGGCTCAACAAGGCCCGCGGCACTCACTATGAGTATTACACAGGTCAGCGCTGGGACGATCCGAGCAACTACGACCTGATGATAAACACAGGCTCTATGACGTTAGAGCAGGCATGCGACATCATCGTGCACATGTATGCCAACGCCAAGGCAGGCATGAAGGCTGCCAAGGCATGACATGACCGGGGCAGGGCAGAGGTCTTACGGCGTTATGCCCTGCGGCGTGGCAGTTAAGGCGGGGCGCATATTATTGATGCCTCTTAATGCCTTTTGACGCCTCGCCGGCTTCAGGTTTTATGCCAAAATCGGACTGCTCTTGTCTGCCTTCGTAACCCGTTGTGTTTCAGTGCGTTGCAAAAGGCCGTGTTTTGGCTTCCGTTTCGTGGCATTTTGCAGCGCAAAACGATACCTTTTAGACGGCAAAAGGACGCAAACATGATTTTAACAGATATATTATGATACGTTTTGTTGAGAAAAAAGACATCAAGGAGATAACCGCACTCTACAACAAATACATTGTTGAGGGCGTTGAGACTTTTGAAACCGAGACGTTCACCGAGAAGCAGATGGCCGACAGGGTGGAGCACATAGCGGCGCGCTGCCCTTATCTCGTGGCTGAGGAAGACGGACGCGTGGCGGGAATATGCTACGCTCATCCGTGGAAGGAGCGCGCGGCCTACTGCAACACTTATGAGACAACGATTTATCTGTCGCCCGACTTCACTCACCGCGGCCTTGGCACCTCGCTCATGCGCCGCCTGATAGCCGAGTGCCGTCAGCGCGGATACAAGGTGCTGATAGCCTGCATAACGGGCTGCAACGAGGCGAGCATTGAGCTTCACCGCAAGCTGGGCTTCAGTCAGGCGTCGCATTTTCACGATGTAGGCTACAAGCTCGGGCGCTGGCTCGACGTGGTGGATTTTGAGTTGAAGCTTGATTAATCCTTTTCTGTTTATATGCATTATATGTCAGCATGGCATCATTGTTGTGAGTAAGCATCATGAAGTCATGCTGACATTCTTTTATAACGGCATTTTAAGCCCGCGTGAGCCGTTTTCTCATGCACGGCCTTACATCTTTATATTGAACACAAGAAAACGCGTCAGAACGGATTTCATGTTCGGCAGAAAAATCCCCGTCGTTGTGTATTTGGTTTAAGTTTAATGAACGATAAAAAGGAAATTAGGGGAAATTTTCCGCAAATTTCCCCTAATTTCCCTTATTTTACTTTATATTTCCCTTACTTAATTCATTTATTCTCTCCTCAAAGTTGTCGGCTTTGACATATCCCGTCATTCTGTTGTTGAGTTTTACCTCGCTCATTATTCCCATTTGTACAAGAGCCTGGAGGTCTGTTCTTGCCGTCTTGTCGGTTACGGCAAACTGTGTTGCTATCTCCTTGGCGGTTATTATGTTGTCGCCGTTTTTATACAGTTCCTTTATTATTCTTGCCTGTCTTAGGTTTATGTCATTCATGCCGCTTAGGGCAGTCATGCTTTCGCGTTCGCTTATCTTGCGCTGCAGGTAGAGTTTAAGCTCCTCGTATGCCTTCTTCATCGTTATCAGATTATACTGTATGAAGTAAGACAGGTCGTTGCCGTCGACCTCGGTGTATAGGAACGCTTTTTCGTATTGCGCCTTGTTGCGGTAGATAATTCTCGATATTGAGAGATACTCAGTGAGCCAGTAGCCCTTCTTCATCATGTACCAGTAGACCAGCGAGCGCGCCGTGCGCCCGTTGCCGTCGACAAAGGGATGTATGAAGGCAAGCATGAAGTGGATTATTATTCCCTTGATAATCGGATGTATAAAGTTGTCGGGGTCGTCATTGTTGGCAAAGTAGCACAGCTCCCTCAGCATGCCTTCCACCTCGTCGTGCGGCGGCGGTGTGTGGGCTATTTCGCCCGTTATGCCGTTCATCACCACTATGTCGTCGGTCTGCCTAAGGCTTCCTTCATATCCGCCGTTGTCGAGAGTGTCGGCAGATATGTATCTGTGTATCTCGAGAATCCTTTCGAGCGAGAAGTCGTCGTGCCTGTGTTCGGCAAGATAGTTTATCGTGGCATAGTTGTTTGCAATCATCTTCTGACTCTTGTCGCGCGGTTTCTGCTTCTTCCGCAGCATCTCTTTCGCCACTTTGCGTGTGGTCGACGCTCCCTCCATCTGGCTCGACGCTATTGCCTCTTCCATAACGGAGCTTACGAGATAGAAGTTTTTGTCGCTCTCGGGTATTATGCTGTCGGTGCCGAGGTTGCCGCCTATGTTCATGTCAAACTCGTGCATCATGGCGAGCATGTGTTCTGTAACAGTGAAACTGAACGTGTAGCGTCCGAAGCTTATCTGCTTTGAGTTGAGCATCCGCTGCAGTTTTACGGCATGCCACAGCGCCCTGCTGCTGATACCCTTTGGCGCGAGATATTTCACCTCGTCCCAATAATAATACTCGTTGCTGATCTTTTTCAGCAGCGGCATGTGGCTCTTGTCGGTAAGCAGTTTCATGGCTTCCGTCAGGTCGCTTTGGGTAATTTCGGGTGTTTTCTCAATCATTTGCGTTGTTATCTGTTGCGCAAATATATGATTATTTTCGCATAAATACATAAAAATAGGGGAAATTTTCCGCAAATTTCCCCTATTTTTATGTATTTGTTTCCTTTCCGGCCGTTAAGCCGCAGGATATCAGTCTATTTCTCAATGCCCAGTTTCTGCATCCATTTTCCTCCCTTCATGCAGAGAATGCCGACTATTACGAACGGGATGCTGAGCAGCTGTCCCATGTTGAGCAGCATTGAAGCCTCGAAGTCTTCTTGTATGTCCTTTGTGAACTCGATGAAGAATCGTGCCGTGAATATGAGCGTTATGCAGAGTCCGAAGAAGAATCCTGTGCCCACTCGCTGCGGCTTCTTGCGGTAGAAATACCAGCCTATGACGAAGAATATGGCGTAGGCTATGGCCTCGTAGAGCTGTCCCGGATGGCGCGGAGTCATGTCGACGCGCTCGAAGATGAACGCCCATGGCACGTCGGTTGCCTTGCCAATGATTTCAGAGTTCATGAGGTTGCCCAGTCGGATAAAACATGCCGTTACCGGCGTTGCTATCGCCACGTTGTCGAGCACTCGCCAGATGTTCACCTTTGTGCGGCGCACGTATAGCCAGAGAGCGATGATTAGTCCGATGGTTCCGCCGTGGCTTGCCAGTCCTTCATATCCGGTGAACTTCCATGATCCGTCGGCCATGAAGTGTATAGGTAGTATCATCTCCACCATGTGCTTGCCGCTCGACAAGAAATAGTCAGGCTCATAGAACAGGCAGTGGCCCAGTCGTGAGCCTATCAGTATGCCCACGAAGCAGTAGATGAACAGAGGGTCAAACAGTTCCGGCTTTATCTTCTGCTCCTTGTAAAGCCTTTTCACAATGAAATATGCTGCCGCAAGGCCTAACAGCCAGCACAGCGAATACCAGCGTATGGACATCGGCCCGAGATGAAAGGCCACCAGGTTGGGGTTCCACAGGATGTAAAGTAGGTTGTTCATTTTATGGGTAATATTTATGTAGTTAGAGTAGTTAAAGGAGTTATCGCAGGCTTGGGCCTGCTAGTAGTTAAAGTCATTAGCCTTGCCTGTTGAGCAGAGCCGATGCGGTTAACGTTCTTATGGTACGCAGGTTTAAAGGCATTTGACTTTAACTCCTGAGCGACCATAGGGAGCGGTAACTACTTTAACTCCTTTAACTACTCTTTCAAGCCTCTTTTGCTCCTAATATTTATACATTAAACCTGAAGTGCATGATGTCGCCGTCCTGCACAACATAGTCTTTGCCCTCGATGCCCAGTTTGCCGGCTTCGCGCACGGCGGCCTCAGAGCCGTATTTGATATAGTCGTCATACTTTATCACCTCGGCGCGGATAAAGCCCTTCTCGAAGTCGGTGTGGATTACGCCGGCACACTGAGGAGCCTTCCAGCCCTTGTGATATGTCCATGCCTTGACCTCCATCTCGCCTGCGGTGATGAATGTCTCGAGGTTAAGCAGGGCGTAGGCTTTCTTTATCAGACGGTTTACGCCGCTCTCTTCGAGGCCCAGTTCGTCGAGGAACATCTGCTTGTCTTCGTATGTCTCAAGGCTTGCTATGTCTTCCTCTGTCTTGCCTGCTATAACGAGCACCTCGGCGCCTTCGGCCTTTGCCACCTCCTCAACGCGGCGGCTGTAGTCGTTGCCGGTCTTGGCTGATGCCTCGTCGACGTTGCAAACATACAGCACGGGCTTAGCCGTCAGCAGGAACAGGTTGCGTGCGGCGTCCTGCTCTTCCTTGCTGTCAAACTCAACCACGCGTGCGTTCTTGCCCTGTTCGAGCACTTCTTTGTATGCCTCGAGCACCCCTACTTCTATTTTTGCCTCCTTGTTTCCGGCGGCTGCCACCTTCTGCTGCCTGCTCAGGCGTCCTTCGATGGTCTCGAGGTCCTTCAGCTGCAGCTCGGTGTCGATGATTTCCTTGTCGCGTATAGGGTCTATGCTGCCGTCAACGTGAGTGATGTTGTCGTCGTCGAAGCAGCGCAGCACGTGTATGATGGCGTCGGTTTCGCGTATGTTTCCGAGGAACTTGTTGCCCAGACCTTCGCCCTTGCTGGCACCCTTTACGAGTCCGGCGATGTCGACAATCTCGCAGGTTGCGGGCACGATGCGTCCCGGATGAACTATCTCGGCGAGCTTTGTCAGGCGTTCGTCGGGCACGGTTATCACGCCGACGTTAGGTTCGATGGTGCAAAAAGGAAAGTTGGCTGCCTGTGCCTTTGCGCTCGACAGGCAGTTGAAAATCGTAGACTTGCCCACATTAGGCAGTCCTACTATACCACATTTTAATGACATGTCTTATAAACGTTTATATTCCGGGCGCAAAGTTAT
Organism: Prevotella sp. CAG:1185; assembly: GCA_000436695.1. GTDB lineage: Bacteria > Bacteroidota > Bacteroidia > Bacteroidales > Bacteroidaceae > Prevotella. The sequence goes on from HF992513.1 coordinate 6,475, forward strand.
AACAAAAAAGTGATATAACTGTCATTGTGGCGGCATAATTAATGTTATGATTTGTTGCGTGGCTGTCTGCCTCCGGCTTAATGTCGCCGCCGTTCTGGCTGCATTATCTCCGGCATGGCCCGCCGCACAGGCTGAAAAAGCATACGCCGTCCGGCGCAATGTCATACGTCGTTAAGGCCTTGTTAAGGCGGCAGGATAGGGCTTAATTTACGGCAAAAAGACAAAAATAGCGGATAAAGTGGCCACGTTTTGATTAATAATTCGTACCTTTGAGACCGGCCTTGTCTGATATTATGTTTTGAGTATTGCGGCTCTCTATGCATACAAGTCTTACGCCACGGCCTGCCGTCATGCAGCGTGATGCTGACATGGGCGGTATTTCTGAGTGATGTTTTGCCGCTGAAATTAATTTTATCTGTTATGCGCTTGATGTATACCCAATACGGCAGACCTGCCTTATGTCTGTCTTTCCTTTTCGCCTGTGTCATTGAATGTTGCGTTGCGGCATGCCGCTTTTTGTGCCGCGGTGTGCGCTGCGTGGCTCTACGCGCCGCCGTGGCAGCATTGCTGTTGTCGTGTGTGTGTCCTGCGGTGGCAGGCGGGGCAGAAAAGAATGCGCTGAAGGAGCGGTGGACGGCATATCTGAAAGAGTATGTGCAGAATACTCCATCCAGCAAATTTTATATGAACGAGATCAACAAGATTAACCGCAGCAATGCCGACTCGCTGAAGCCTGCGCAGCTGGCAGCGAGCTATTATCCCATGTGCAAGATGTTCACCGAGAAGGGCGACTTTCTGGCTGAGGTGCTCTTTGCCAGGATGGTGTTCAACGAGGTGAAGAAGACGGCTTCAAAGAAGACCGACTTCCTGATAATGGCAAAGTATGCCAACTCGGCCGGAATAGGCTACACGATGCTCGGATTTCATGAGGAAGGCCGCAAGATGTTCGACAGGGCAGCGGCCATAGCCCGCAAGCACGGCTTCAGAAAGGTGCTGTCGCAGATATACACCAATCAGGCACAGCTCTACTATGACACGCATGACTATGCCAAGGCGCTGAGGATGCTGATAAGTCTGAAGAGCCTGGCAGGGGCAAGCAGCATACTGTATAACAACATGGCGCTGGTCTACTGCGGACAGAAGGACATGCCCACGGCCATTGCCTGCCTCGACAGTGCGATACAGTGTGCCGCCGGCAACAGAGATGTGCTGTCGCGCGTTTATATCAACAAGGGCGGACTGCTCACCGAGATGGGCAAATATAAAGAGGCCGAGAGTGCTCTTGTGATGGCAGAGAAGACGCTGCCGAGCGAAAAGTTTACGGTGTCAGAGCTGATGATAAGGCTCAACTTCGTACAGCTTTACATAGCCATGGGGCAGAAGCATAAGGCTCTCAGCGAGATTGGGTATATCGAGGAGAAAGTGATACCGAAGCAGTCGGACGCCATAAAGGGCAAGTATCTCAAGGAAATAGCCACTCTCTACATGAAGCTCAACTATTACGAAAGGGCGTCGAGATGCCTGCAGGAGAGCATGAAACTCAACGACTCGCTCAACTTTGACAACCAGAAGAGGCAGCTCTTCCAGATGATGACATGGTATGACATAGCACAGCTGCGCAACGACAACATGGAGCTGAAGATGAAGTATGATTTTGCCAACATCAAGCTGCGCAACCGCACGATAATATCTGTGGCCACCATACTCGTGGCCGTGCTGCTGTCGGTGCTCGTGGTTGTCAGTATAAAGAAGCGCAAGAACGAGCAGAGGCAGAGCGCTATAATACTCGAGCAGGAAAAGAAGCTGAGGATGCTTGAGCAGAAAGAGCACGAATGGGAGAAAAAGAGAATGGAGAGCGAAATAGGAAAGAAGAGCCGCGAGCTGACGACATTCTCGATAGACCTTTCGTCGATAGATAATCTGCACAAGAACATCTGCGAGGAGCTGGCCGAGCTGAGCAAGGACATAGCCGAGGAAGACACGCGCAAGCGCGTCAACGGCATATCGCTGAAGCTGCGCCAGCAGACCGCCAATAGGCTCAACGAGGGCTTCAAGACATACTTCAACGAGGTGTCGCCGCTCTTCGACGCCAAGCTCAAGGAGGCCCATCCTAACCTTACGCAGAACGACTGCCGCCTGTGTGCCTACATATACATGGGACTGACCTCGAAGGAGATATCGCAGATAACGTTCCGCGAGGTTGAGTCGGTAGAGAAGAGCCGCAACAGGCTCCGTAAGAAGATAAGCCTCGGCAGCGACGTGTCGATACGCGGATATCTGCAGTCGATAATTGACGACGGGCAGGACAGCGCGTCATGATATATATTGGCAATAGGCTGCCTGATATATATTTATCCTTATTCTTTACCCAACCCCGGCATCATCATATCAACAGCCGCCACGCGTCACTCCGATGCGCATGCTGCCGGCTGCCGGTGTCTTTATGTGTGACTGTAGGTATGGCAGAAGTGTCCGGCAAATATATTCCCGGTGTGGCGTATGGGGTTAAACATTCAGGGGTAAATGCCTTGCCGGGATAGCTGCCTGCAGGCTGTGCATCTTTGTGGCGGTGACGGCTGTTAAGATAATATTTTTTATGCTATGAAGCCGTGTCATAAAAAGACGGGGCGCCGGCCTTAATGTTTCACAACAGTTATGTCATGCCGGCGCCCCATTCAATATGCCGTGCCCATACGTGATTCAGATTAAGCACGGCATGCTAATCAGTGAGTGATGTGCATTTTTCTTACTGTCTTGTTCTTTCCGTTATCCACCACGAGGATATACATGCCCTCGGGCACGTCGGTTACGTTCATCGTGGCTGTTGTGCCGCTCTCTGCAGCTGTCTTGACCACGTTGCCCGTCAGTCCGTAGAGGTTAATCTTCACGTTCTCTGCCGAGTTGAGGTCGATGTGTATCATGTCTGATACCGGGTTAGGATATATCCTCACGCTGTTGTCGGCTGCTGTCTCGCCGAGGCTGATGCCTGTGCCTTCAGCATTAAGGTCGATGACGCAAGCGCCTGACTCGCTGCCCTTGCGGATTGAGCATACCAGATATTGTCCGTTGTCAGACACGTCAGATATTGTGTAAACCCTGTATCCGTCTAAATCGGCGTTGTATTTCTCTGCTATCCAGTCGTTGAGGTCGCGCATGCCGTCTTCCTTTGTCCAGATGAACGGCACACCCCATATCTCTATGCCGGGCATTGTGGTCTGGAATGTACCGAAGGCCAGTGAGCCGTCGTCAGACACTCCGTTTACAAGACCATAATAACCGTCCTTGGCAGGTGCGTTCTCGAGCATGCCTAACTGTATCACGCCTGTTTCCTCGTTCCATATATAAGGCTCGTTCATCAAGTGTTCGTCGGCTGTGCCGTCTGCTGCATATGCAAGCGGTCCTGTAGGTATGTATAAGCCGTATCCGCCGACCCATTTGCCGTTGGGAGAAACGCATGAGCACTCCTGCATTACATTCTTGTAGTCAGCAAGGCCTACTTCATTGTCCTTGAACAGAATGACGCCGTCGCCCCATACACCGTTTTCCTTCTTCCATACAGATGACACCCACATGCCGTCAATGTCCTGATATCCCGCAGCTACTGTGCCGTCGGCGTTCAGTGCGTCAACGCGAGCTATAGTGTTTCTTTCCTGATAAAGTCCGGGCAGTTCAGTCAGTTTTCCGTCTTCTTCGGTCCATATTGCAGCCACGGCCACGCTTTTCGACTTGAATGAGTCGCCGTTGCGCATTGCATAAGAGTTGCCGCCCACGGTCTTGCCGTCGCCCGACACACAGTAGCCTCCGCTGGCACTTGTACCCATGGTTGCGAAGTAGCCCAGAGGAGTCCATTCGTCAGCGCTTCTGTCATAGCGTGCCATCTGGCATATCTCGGTCTCGGCAGACTCAAACTGACGGAAATAGAATGTGCTTGAAGTTCCGCATGTGTAGAACTCGGCTCCGTTGTATACAATGCTGTTTACTGTTCCTTCAGTGTCGGCCAGGTCAGTGTTTATCTGCTCCCATGTCTTGCCGTTGTCGGCTGAATATATTATGGCCTCGCCCTTGCCTGCCACGTAGACATCGTCGCCGTTCCATACGGCAGATAGCCATGTGCCGCTTATTTCAGACTCAATTTCAGTCCATGTGGTTCCGCCGTCTGTGGTTACGGCTATGATGTTGTCGCCTACTACTATTCCTTTCTCCGTGTCAGCGAAGCTTACAGCCTTTAGCGCCTTGCCAAGGTCGGCGCACTGTGTCCATTCGCCTGCGCCTTCAGATGTGTATATGCGTCCTTCCTCGGTAACCATGTAGAACTTCTTGTCTGATGCATGGCATATAGCTGCGGGATGGCCTTCCCAGCCTGTAGCTGCGCTCCATGTCTCTGCACCGTTCTCCGAATAGTAAAGCGCGCCGCTGCCGTCAGCCAGAACTGCTGCTGCAGCACCATAGAACTCGCCGCTGAAGTCTACATCCACAAACTTGTCTACATCGTCGTCCTTGCCCGGATGCTCATATTCATCAGTCCACCATGAGCCAGAGCTAGTGGTAACTTGATAAAAAGCATTGTCACCTGCAATTATTCCAACATAGTTGTTAAGGAAACATACAGTATTTATAGGTGAATCCATATTAGTAGGATTCCATCTTGTATTGAATCCTGTGTTTCTGATAACAATACCCTTATTGTCATCAGTCTTGCCTACTGCTATGTATCCTTTGTTTACGTTAACGATATCATTGAATGTGTATTTCTCTATATAAGACTTGCGTTTCAGTTCGGTATCTGGCTTTAGTATCGTATGTGCAACACCTGAAATATATTTGCCGTCGGCTGATATCACTCCGTTGCCTGCCGACCCCGGACCGTTTGACGATCCGCCTATATCTGTCATGTTTCCGTCCTGCGACGACCATAAGAAATATGGTGTAGCCTGTCCATAGGTTCCGCAAACAGTTCCGTCGTTAGAGATGCTTAACGGAATAAAATTGTCTTTCTGCATTTTAATCTGAGCAGAAGACGGGGCAGAAGCTAATAATGTTGCAACTGCAGCGAAAAGTACTTGCTTTTTCATAGTTCGTAATTATTAAGGGGTTAATACTTTGGTCTGATAAGGCGAGTGATGTATTTAGATTTATCTTCAAAATATTTTTATGTTTAATCCCAATCTTGCATTATGCACGGTTTGGGTTTAATATAGAGGTTAATATGCTTGTTTTTTATTTTTTCTTTCTTTTTTCGTCTCCTTTCTTTTTGTCTTTATTGCAGCTCTTTTTTATATGTCAAGATCGTTTTATTATTTGCCGGCACATGACAGGATGTGCCGGCTTTTAGAAAAACGTTACTTTTATTTTACCACAATTTTGCGGCCGTTGATAATATATATACCTCTTTTCAG
>HF992514.1 GCA_000436695.1 Prevotella sp. CAG:1185
GCAATAATACAAAATAAGTCGGTCTGACTGAACCGAAACAATGACTTTGGAACGTCAGACCGACTTTTTATCTTCTAATCATATTAAATGTCAGGAGCTTTGACTGCAAGTAACGCGCTGTCTTTTTTATGTTGAAGAACAGGGCGTAATTAAATCAAAATGTTTATTTGTTTTGAAATAACAAGGAATATTGCTTTAACTACTTTTCAAAACAATGTATTTGACTCTAACTTCTTTAACTACTCTAACTCCTTTAACTCCTAATTTATAATTACATGTATCCCAGCCATCTGAGAATATCGTTCAGGTTGGCGACAACCATAAGGAGAATCAGTATTCCGAAGCCTACGTATTCAGCCCTTATAAGGAAATTCTCGCTCGGCTTGCGGCGTGTAATAATCTCGTAGAGCAAGAAAAGCACGTGTCCGCCATCGAGGGCAGGGATAGGCAGGATGTTCATGAACGCCAGGATGATGCTGAGGAATGCAGTCATACGCCAGAACATCATCCAGTCCCATGTAGGCGGGAACAGGCTGCCGATAGATCCGAAGCCTCCGAGCGACTTTGCGCCGTCGGCCGTGAACACATACTTCAGGTCGTCTACATATCCACGCAGCACGTCGATACCGTATTTTATTCCGGCAGGGAAACTCTCGAAGAATCCGTATTCAATCTTTTCGGGCTGATAGTAAGTGCCGAGGAAAGTGCGGCCTACTCCTAAGGTAAGGTCGGGGTTGAGCACCATCTTCACGGTGTCGCGCTTCTCTGGCGAAGCCTTATGGCAGAACACTACGGTTGTTGTGCGCACCTTCATGCTGTCCTTGTGAGTCTTGGCAACGCTTATCATGTCGTTCATTACGGCAATCTGGTCGTCAAATTCGTTCCATGAGTCAATGCTCTTGCCGTTGATGGCGAGCAGTTTGTCGCCCTTCAGCATGCCTGCCTTTGCCGCAGGCGAGTCAGGCATAATGCTGTCTATGTCGGCAGGAATGAACGGCTTAACGAATACGGGCTGCTCTTTGAGCATGGTTAGCAGGCTCATGTCCTCGGGCATGGTTAGCTTTATCTCCTTGCCCTGACGCAGCACGGTCACGGTCTGTGCGTTGGCTATGTCGCGATACATGTCAACATCAAATTCCTTCAGTGTGTTCTCGTTGGTGCGCAGCAGTATGTCGCCGTCCTTGAAACCAATCTTCTTGGCGGCGTCGTTAAACTTCATACCCATCGTCATCTTGTCCAGGCGATAGTAAGAGTCGCCCCATGTGTATAGCACCATTGAATAGATAAACAGCGCGAGGAGGAAGTTTACGAGCACTCCGCCCACCATAATCAGCAGTCGCTGCCATGCCGGTTTGGAGCGGAACTCCCACGGCTGCGCCGGCTTTTTCATCTGTTCGGTATCGAACGATTCGTCTATCATTCCCGCAATCTTGCAGTAGCCGCCTAACGGAAGCCAGCCCACGCCGTATGTGGTGTCGCTCTTCTTTGGCTTAAATTCAAAGAGGTGGAACCAAGGGTCGAAGAACAAGTAAAACTTTTCAACCCTTACGCCGAAAAGTTTTGCAAAGAAGAAATGGCCGCCTTCGTGGAGCAGCACCAAAATAGAGATTGCCAGCATAAACTGGAGCAGTCTTATCAGAAATATTTCCATGTCTTTGTTTACTTAAATATCCCTTTTGCGGCATGGCTGCCGCAGGGGAATTGTTTTGCTTTTAGATATAATTATGTTGTCAGTCTTATTAAATTATTCCGTCTCAGTGAGCTTCCAGCAGTTCTGTTGCCACGCGCCTTGCTTCGGCGTCAGTGTTTATGTAGGTGTCATAGTCGGGCGTGCTGCTGAAACTTACTTGGTTCATAGTCTTCTCTATGATATCGCTCATCTGCATGAAACCGCACTTATCCTCGAGGAATCCGCGGTTGACAATCTCGTTGGCAGCGTTGACAATGCACGGCATGTTGCCGCCCTTCTTTATAGCCTCGAAGGCAAGCGCCAGGCAGCGGAACTTGTCTAAGTCAGGCTCAAAGAACTCAAGAGGCTGTTTGAACAGGTCGAGACGGCCTTCGCTGAGATGAATTCGGTCGGGATAAGTCAAAGCATATTGTATGGGCAGGCGCATGTCGGGCACTCCGAGCTGTGCCTTCACGGCTCCGTCGACAAACTGCACGGCGCTGTGGACGATGCTCTGCGGATGGATAAGCACCTGAATCTTGTCGGCAGGAACGCCGAAAAGCCATTTAGCCTCGATAACCTCAAAGCCTTTGTTCATCATCGTAGCACTGTCAATGGTTATCTTTGCTCCCATGTGCCATGTGGGATGCTTCAGGGCGTCTGCCTTGGTGACGGTGGCAAGCTGCTCCTTTGTGAAGTTGCGGAACGGGCCGCCTGAAGCCGTGAGCAATATCTTCTCTATCTCGTTGTCGCCTTCACCGACAAGGCTCTGGAATATTGCCGAGTGTTCGCTGTCAACCGGGATGATTGGCGCGCGGTATTTCTTTGAAAGCTCGCATATCAGCTCTCCTGCAACAACAAGAGTCTCCTTGTTGGCAAGGCATATCTTTTTATGAGCCTTGATGGCATGTATCGTGGGGCTTAGTCCGGCAAAGCCAACCATGGCCGTAAGCACCATGTCTATCGGACCTGCTTCCACTATTTCGTCAATGGCCTGTTTTCCGGCGTACACCTTGATGTCGGGCATATCGCTGAGCAGGCTTTTAAGTTCCTCGTATTTATCTTCGTTGGCAATAACCACAGCCGCGGGATTGTATCGGCGCGCCTGTTCTGCCAGTTCTTTCACTCTGTTGTTGGCCGTCAGGCAGTAAGCCTCGAAAAGGTCAGGATGCTCGTCGATAACCTGAAGAGCCTGTGTGCCTATCGAGCCTGTTGAACCGAGAATGGCTATTTGTTTCTTCATATAATCTTAAAATCTCACAACTTCTAAATATGTTTCTCTTGTCTTTCGCCGTTTCTTATCGTGTGTCGTGTCCGTTCCGGCCGTATAGCCGCGGCGTTATGTCAGTCAAGGTCGAGAAGTCCTTCGGGCAGGTCGACAACGATAAAATGCTTTTCGGTGTCGATGTCTACGATGAAGTCTTCAGATGCCGGTATCATAATCTCCTTGCCGTCGGGCGTCTCTACGTTGAAGAGAGTGTTGACCGTAGAATAGTCAACCGACTTGACGGTGCCTATAAGGCTGTTGTCGTTGTTGGCATCAAGCAGTTTGAAGTTTTCGGCTTCGTTGAGCGACATGTCCTCACGGCCATCTTCAGAGAGCTTGCGACTGAAATAGACGTCGCAGCCCGTAAGCTCCTGTGCCTGCTCCTTGGTGTCGATGTCGCAAAACTTCACCAGTGCCGTCTCGTCGCTCTTGAATCTGTATTCCTCAAAAAAGAAAGGAACAAGTATACCGTCGATGAGCAGCACAAGATAGTCGGCGTCAACTCTGTCGAACACATCGTCCTCAAACATCAGCGACACTTCGCCTTTCACTCCGTGTGGCTTGCCTATCTTGCCAATCTTGAAAACTTCTTCTTGTCTTATCATTGCTGTTGATGTTTTGCTGTTATTGTCCGCTTATGCGCTCAATCTTTGCTCCGAGCTTGTTGAGTCGTGCCTCAATGTCCTCGTATCCGCGGTCAATCTGCGCAATGTTGTCTATGCGGCTTGTGCCGTTGGCGCTCATTGCGGCTATGAGCAGCGCAATGCCGGCGCGGATGTCAGGACTCGTCATACGTCCTGCGCGCAGTCTTATCTTGTGGTCGTGTCCTACGACAACGGCTCTGTGCGGGTCGCAAAGTATTATCTGCGCTCCCATGTCAATAAGCTTGTCGACAAAGAACAGTCGGCTCTCGAACATCTTCTGATGGAACAGCACGCTGCCCCTTGCCTGAGTAGCCACGACGAGCAGCACCGACAGCAGGTCGGGCGTGAGTCCGGGCCACGGCGCGTCAGACAGTGTCATTATTGAGCCGTCGATGAACGAGTCGATTTCGTAGTGATCCATGTGCGGTATAATGAGGTCGTCGTTCTCAGTGTCAATCTTTACGCCGAGACGTCTGAACGAGTCGGGTATGATGCCGAGGTTGCGCAGCGACACGTTCTTTATGCGTATGCCGTTGCCCACCATGGCAGCCATGCCAATGAACGAGCCAACTTCAATCATGTCGGGCAGAATCTTGTGCTCGGCTCCGTGGAGCGACTTTACGCCAACGATGGTGAGCAGGTTAGACGCTATGCCGCTGATGCGTGCTCCCATGCGGTTGAGCAGGTGGCACAGCTGCTGTATGTAAGGCTCACATGCAGCATTGTATATTGTTGTTGTGCCTTCGGCCAAAACCGAAGCCATGATGATGTTTGCAGTACCTGTAACAGAAGCCTCGTCGAGCAGCATGTAGCATCCCTTGAGCTTCTTGCCGGTTATCTCGAATGTCTTTCGCTCGTCGTTATGCTTGAATTTTGCTCCCAGGTTCTTGAATCCCAGGAAGTGAGTGTCGAGTCTGCGGCGTCCTATCTTGTCTCCTCCCGGCTTAGTCACAACTGCTTTGCCGAATCGTGCCAGCAGCGGTCCGATCATGAGCACGCTGCCCCTGAGCGACGCACACTTGCGTATAAATTCGTCGCTCTCGAGATATCCGAGATTAATATTCTCCGCCTTGAACGAATATTCGTTTCTGCTGATGCGTTCCACCGTAACCCCGATGTCAGTCAGCAGTTTTATCAGGTTGTTGACGTCGAGAATGTCCGGAATGTTCTTAATCCTCACCTCTTCGGGTGTCAGCAGCGCGGCGCAGATCACTTCGAGTGCCTCGTTCTTAGCACCTTGCGGGGTTATAGTTCCGCTCAGCGCGTGTCCGCCTTCTATGATGAAAGATTCCATTTTTCAGTGGTTTGGTTAGTGGTTTTGTTGCATTATCTTCTCTTGCGCCTTCTCTCTCCAGGCTCTTTCAGACTGCCCACGTTAAACTTGAACGTGTCGAGGTCGAGCTGTATCTTCCCATCGGTGAAGCGTGCCAGGTCAGAAGCTATCTTTTCGTCATCGCTTGAGCCGTGGCTCCATTGTATAAGATTGCGCTTCATCTGGTTTGCGGTGAGTCTTGTCAGCTCGTCGCGCTCCGGTCCCGGTTCCATGTTCATCAGCTTGTCAAACAGTTCGAACACCATGCTGCCATAGTGCTTTATCGGATTTTTCTGTTTGGGATAGTCCATGGGATGAGGCTTTGTGGTAATGCTCTTGGCCTCGTTGATGTCCACCGGATAATCGATGTCGAGCTTAAAGTCGCTCATTATGGCCAGATGGTCCCACAGCTTCTGCTTGTAGTCAATGTTCTCTCTGTTCTGCGGGAACATGCGCTCCATGATGCATATAATGGTCTCGGCGCATTTCTGTCGCTCGTCTCTGTCTTTGAGCGTCATGGCGTAGTCAACCATCTTCTGCACCTCGCGTCCGTATTCGGGCAGAGTGAGCTTCTTGCGCTGTGTATTGTAGTCTAATCCGTCGATTTCCATTTCTTTCTTGATTAATTTGAATTTTAAAAGTAGTGTTCTTGTCTTGCTCTGTCTTCCACGGCAGTGCGCTTTGTCACTGTAGCCGTCGTTGCCGACTTAAAGCAGTTTCTTTGGCGTCTTGGCCACAAAGTCCTTCAGATAGAAGGGCACGAAGTAGGCCACGTCTTCAAAATTTTCGAGCGCCATGCGCTTTTCGGCCAGCGGGAACATGTTTTTAGCCAGCGGCTCAATGCCTTTTAACAGCACGGCGTTGGGGTGGTTGATGGCCTCGATGCACTTGCATGCTCCGTTTCCGAAGAAATACACCTTGCCTTTGTCGAGAAACTCTTTGTATGTGTCGGCGTCAACCACGTCGGCCTGCACGCCCCTTACCTCCTTGAGCGAGCGGTCGTATATGGCCGAATACACCTCCATGCGGCGTGCGTCGAGCATAGGGCAGAGCAGCGCTCCGGGTTCTGGCTCGTGAGTAAGCAGCACCGGTACGGTGAGCAGCTCGAGCGTAGGCACAGCAATGAGCTTTATGTTGCGTCCGTAGCATATTCCCTTTGCCATCGACACGCCGATGCGCAGTCCGGTGTAAGAGCCCGGTCCGCAGCTTACTGCCACTGCGTCGAGCGGTATGGCATGGCTGTCAGCGAATGAAATAGCTTCGTCTACAAATATTCCGAGTTTTACTGCATGATTGGGGCCGCTATGGTCTTCTTTACTGAATATGCAGGCGCCGTCCTGGCTTACTGCCACCGAACACACGTTGGTGCTCGTCTCAATATTTAAAATACACGACATAATTAAAAATATCTTCTTAAATAAAGTGCAAAAATACTCTTTTTTCCGAAGAAATATGTACTTTTGCATAAATTTAACTACAAAAGTGTTATGATACAATCTATGACGGGTTATGGCAAGTCGGTCGTAACCTTCAATGAGAAGAAGATTAATGTAGAGATAAAATCTTTAAACAGTAAGGCCTTAGACCTGTCCACGCGCATTGCGCCGCTATACCGTGAGAAGGAAATGGAGATGCGCCAGATGATATCAAAGGCGCTCATAAGAGGAAAGGTAGACTTTTCTATCTGGATTGAGAAAGACGCTGCCGTCGACGCCACGCCAGTGAACAGTGCGCTGGTTGAAAACTACTATCATCAGATTAAGGATATAGCCGCAAAGACCGGCATGCCTGAGCCTCAGGACTGGTTCAGCGTTATTATGCGCATGCCCGATGTTATGAGCAAGACTGAGGCCGAGGTGCTCACCGACGAGGAGTGGGCCGTTGCCCGCACTGGTGTTGAGCAGGCCCTGCAGGCTCTTGTGGAGTTCCGCAAGCAGGAGGGTGCAGCCTTATATAACAAGTTCAGCGAGAAACTCGACAACATAACAGCCCTGCTGGCATCGATAGAGCCGTATGAGAAGTCGCGCGTTGAGAAGATACGCGGCCGCATAATAGAGGGCCTGAAGAGTATTCCTGAAATAGAATACGACAAGAACCGTCTTGAGCAGGAGCTTATCTATTACATAGAGAAACTCGACATCAACGAGGAAAAACAGCGCCTTGCCAACCATCTGAAATATTTCCGCGAGACCATGAACGACGGCATAGGCCAGGGCAAGAAGCTCGGCTTCATAGCTCAGGAGATGGGACGCGAAATCAACACCACAGGCAGCAAGAGCAATCAGGCCGAGATGCAGAACATCGTGGTGAAGATGAAGGATGAACTGGAACAGATAAAGGAACAGGTGCTTAATGTACTTTAATTTGTAGGAGTTAAAGTAGTTAGAGAAGTTAAAGTAGTTAGAGGAGTTAAAGTAGTTAAAGTCATTACCATTGTATGTTCTTTTCATGAAGAAAGTTTTGGTATGGGACTTTAAAAGATAGAGAAAGTTAAAGTATATGACTCTAACATCTTTAACTACTCTAACTCCTTTAACCCCTAAGAATAAAATCATTTGACTTTAACTCCTTTAACTACTCTAACTTCTTTAACTACTTTTTAAAACCATGCCCGGAAAACTTATAATCTTCTCTGCTCCCAGTGGAAGCGGAAAGAGCACAATCATCAACTGGCTGATGTCGCACGAAGAGTTGCGCATGGCCTTCAGTATATCATGCACAAGCCGTCCGCCAAGAGGCACTGAACGCAACGGCGTTGAATATTTCTTCGTTACGCCCGAAGAGTTCAGACGCAGAATAGACAACGACGAGTTCCTCGAGTATGAGGAAGTGTATAAAGACCGCTATTACGGCACGCTGAAACAGCAGGTTGAGGCGCAGCTCGAAAAGGGCGAGAACGTTGTCTTTGACGTAGACGTGAAGGGCGGATGCAACATAAAGAACTATTATGGCGACCGCGCTCTCAGCGTGTTTATACAGCCGCCGTCGATAGAGGAGCTGCGCAACCGTCTGACAGGACGCGGTACCGACGCTCCCGAAGTGATAGAAGACCGCATAGCCCGTGCGTCGTTCGAGCTTACCTTTGCTCCCAAGTTCGACAAGGTGGTTGTCAACGACGACCTCGACAAGGCTAAGGCTGAGGCGCTGAAGATAGTTAAAGACTTTCTGTTCGGTTAAGCAAATAACGTCTTACGAAAGTGAAAAAATAAAAGTTAAAAGTGAAAAATCCAAATGCAGAGTGGCTGATTAGAATCCACAAGGCATTTGACTTTAACTTCTTTAACTACTCTAACTCCTTTAACTCCTAAAATAATAAATGATCTCCACCGGCATCTTCGGGGGCTCTTTCAACCCCATACACAACGGACACGTAGAGTTGGCGCGCCAGCTGTTGGCAAGTGCGGGGCTCGATGAAGTATGGTTTGTCGTGTCGCCGCAGAACCCGTTTAAGCGTGCTGCCGACCTGCTTGACGATGAGCTGCGCCTAAAGATGGTTGAGCTTGCGCTCGAAGGCGAGCAGCGCATGCACGCATCCGACTATGAATTTCGCATGCCCCGTCCGTCGTATATGTGGCACACCCTTCAGTCGATGAGCCGCGACTATCCCGACCGCCGGTTCGTATTGCTCATAGGTGCCGACAACTGGGAGCGCTTCAATGAGTGGTATGCCTGGCGCGACATACTCAGCCATTATCGCATTGTGATATATCCCCGCGGCGGTTCTGCCGTAGACGCAGCGTCGCTGCCCGAAGGAGTCAGCCTCGTAGACACCCGTCTGATAGACATCAGCAGCACGCAGGTAAGGCAGCTCCTTGCCGAACGTCGCTCCATAAGCGGCCTTGTGCCCGACAGCGTGGCCCGATATATAAGCGACAACGGCCTGTATGCTCCTAATGTTTAAGTCGGTAGATAACATATCGGAGCTATTTTTCCGTAAATCAGATATTGTTCTTATTGCATTGCTAATTGTTAAAACACAGTATGAAATAGGTAAAAACTCAGGACAAAAATATTTTTCATTCTAGAAAATCAACTTATAACGTATGTTAAAGATAACGGCATTGATAATCAGTTTCTTTAACATACGTTTATTTTTATACCTG
>HF992515.1 GCA_000436695.1 Prevotella sp. CAG:1185
TTCAGCACTAAAGCCGGCATGGGCACAGAATATAAGGTTGCGCCCATGCTCAGCGACTCGTTCTGCATAATACTGGTGAAGAGCGGAACGGTGAAGCTCTCGGTAAACTACAGCACGGAGACACTGCAGAAGAACTCTATGGCGTTCTTGATGCCTAACATGGTGGTGTCGCTGAGCGATGCCGACGAGGACTTTATGATGGAAGGCGTGAGCTTTATGCCGGCATACTTTGACGACCTGTCGGCCTATGCTCCCGTGTATAACCAGATGATTTCGTTTGCCAACGAGAATGCCATGCCGATAAGAAGTATGAGCGCAAGCGAAATGGAATGTATGCTGACGATGCTTAAACTTTATTCGGGCATAAACAAAGATCAGATGCACTTTAACGGACTGATGCAGCACCTGTCTAACCTGCTGCTGTTGCGCTTTGCCGAGATTCTGAGAGCCGGATATATGTCGGACACATCCAAGGTGTCGCATCCTGTAGAGATTTACCGTGAGTTCAGAAAGCTGCTCACTAACAATTATCTGAAAGAGCACTACATCCTGTTCTATTCGTCACAGCTGAACGTGTCGTCAACTTACCTGTCGCGCATAGTGCGCAAAATATCGGGACGCTCGGTAAACGAACATATAGCGCACATGCTGATAACCGAAGCCCGACGACTGCTCGACTGCACCGACCTGCCCGTAAAACAGATAGCCTACAGACTTGGCTTCGCCGACCAGGCCTCATTCGGCAAGTTCTTCAGAAAACAGTTCGGCGTTTCACCCACGGAATATAGAACTGGTGTTTAAGTGAAGAATGAAGAGTGAAGAGTGAAAAATCCAAATGCCTTGTAGCTTCTTCTCGCAAGCACTACGTTTGGTAATGTTTTGGGGGATTTTACGGGGACATTGTAGGGACGTACCCCAGGTGCGTCCAACTGATAACATCCTGTGTTACAATGGCTTACGATAAATAAATGTCGAGCGTAAGGTGGACGCACCTAGGGTACGTCCCTACATTGAGCGTAATGTTCCGGCTGATCTGCAATTGTCGTGCAAGCGAGAGCAGAAGCAAATTTAATTTGATTATGCCGAGTGCAGCCGACAATCAATAGAATTAATCTGCAGGAATTAAATATAAGGATCTGTGATCCGATTACTTCCTATTTTGTATTATCATGTAGTCTTATGCTAGACTTGGCATTCACGTTTTTCACTTTTAATTTTTCATTTTTAATTGCACTTTTGCGCCTGCTTTTCACTTAAAACAAGCGGTATTTTTAGCGGATCAAAGATCCTCATAATATATTCCGGCAGATTTTTCGCCATGCTCAACAACTCGTGCAAATCAGCCGGCACATTAGTCTTGTGGTTTCCTGTCATAAATTATGAATTGTGAATTATGAAACAAAGTTCAGCGTTAGCTAATTGTGAATTATGAATTGTGAATTATGAATTATGAATTAAACTCCATGCTCCTTTAACTCCCAATGACAATACCGTCAGCCGTCCCGATTGCAAAAATAATTAACAAATAACAGGATTATTAAGATATTATGAATAACATTGCATTGGGGCTTATGGTAAGATAAATAACGCAGAAAGGACTAGAAAAATGGATAAAAAGGGGCGATTTGTTTCGTATATGACAAATTTAGGGCTGATATAGAATAATCTTAATCAAAGTTAAATAAGTAATTTTGCACCACAAAAAGCGACATATATATGAGATTACGGAAATTAGCCGTGTTATTGTTACTTGCCGGCAACAGTATTATGGCGTGCCGGATGTCCGCTCAGAAACCGTTGAGGATGACAATTGACGAATTGTTTAGAAGAGTGGAACAATCAAATGTAGAAGTAAAAGCGGCACAAAAGGATGTGAACATTTCCAGACAACTTGAAAAGACAGCAAAGGCAAAGCGATTGCCTGACATAGATCTGGAAGCAGGAGTTAATTATTTGGGTGATGCAACAATTTTGGAACGCGATTTTTCAAAGCCCACCCGTTCGCCAATGCCCCACTTGGGCAACACTCTTTCATTATCGCTGTATCAGCCGCTGTATGCCGGCGGTGAGATATCGGCAGGAATAGAAAAGACGAGGTTTCAGACACAGATAGCCTCAACCGACTTAAAGATTGTTACGGATGACATCAAAATCGAAGTGCTTGAATGTTATCTCGACTTGTTGAAGAACCGCAACCTGTTGAATGTCTACGATGAGAACATCAAGCTGACAAAAGAACTGATTTCGGAAATGAAGGCGCGCTCAGAACAGGGCGTGGCACTGACCAACGACGTTACGCGCTATGAGCTGAACCTGTCGAACCTGACATACGACAGAAGCACTGTGGCAAACGCCGTTGAGCATCTTAACTACAGTCTGCTGGTTTACCTCGGAATGGATGAGGACGTAATGATTGAGCCGGACCTCGACCCGAACAACGTAAACATGCCGGACCTGGGACTGAACCACTGGAAACAGGAAGTGGAGATGTCGCCGAAGCTGAAGAAGTTTGACTTGGCATACTCGCAGGCAAAGACACAGGAGAAACTCGTGCGCAGCCAGATGCTGCCTTCGATAGGCATCACGGCCGGCAACAACCTGGAAAGCCCTATAACCATCTGCATACCTGTATTGGACAACAACCTGAACTCATGGTGGTTCGGCGTGAAACTGTCGATGAACCTGTCATCGCTCTACAAGAACAACAGCTCGCTAAAAGCTGCAAAGATGGAGACGGCCAAGCTGGTGGACAACAGACAGGCAGAAAAAGAGATACTTGACAGAAAGATGGACCAGGTGTACAAATATTATACAGAGGCCTGCGAGCAGGTGGAGACACAGAAAAAGAACGTTGAACTGGCTAACGAGAACTACAGGATTGTGTCACGCCGCTACTCGGCCGACCTGTCGCTGCTGACCGACATGCTCGACGCATCGACGGCAAAGCTCGACGCTGAAGTAAGACTGGTGAACGCCCGCGTGAACGTAGTGTTCTATTATTATCAACTTAAATATATTTCAGGAAACTTTTAATATGAACCGCAAGACAAGAAGAATGATTCAGAACGTAGTAGTTCTGGTAATTTTAGCAATAGGTATTTGGTGGATATGCGTACAGTTTATAAAATTCAATATTTCAACATTCACTGACAACGCGCAGGTAAGACGACACATTGTGCCCGTAACGGCACGTGTGCAGGGCTACATAAAGGAGGTGCGCTTTGACGAATATTCTTATGTACACAAAGGCGACACGCTGGTAATTATTGAGGACAGAGAATATCAGCTGAAACTGGCAGAGGCCGAAGCCGAACTACAGAATGCTGAATCGGGCAAAACGGTGATGAGCTCGGCAATAAACACCACAGCGAGCAACATAGGAGTGAACGAGGCATCCATTCTCGGCACAAAGGCAGAACTGGAAAATGCCGAACGCGACCTTAAACGCTACGCCATGCTGCTGAAGGACAAGGCCGCCACTCCTAAACAATATGACGACGCAAAGACTCATTATGAAAGGACAAAGGCCGAATATGACATGCTCTGCCGCCAGAAACGCTCTACGGCACTGACAATGAACGAGCAGACAAAGAAACTGGGCCAGCAGGACGCTAACATAAAACTGGCAAAGGCACGCAAGGACTATGCCGCGCTGAACGTATCTTATACCGTTATAACAGCGCCTACCGACGGATATACATCAAAGAAGACTCTGCAGGAAGGTCAGTTTGTACAGCCCGGACAGACTCTGCTGTCTATTGTTGACGAGAACGACGTGTGGGTTGTTGCCAACTATAAGGAGACTCAGACAGCCAAGATGAAGATAGGCGACCGCGTGAGAATAACCGTTGACGCCATTCCGGGCGTTGAATATATAGGCGCAATAGAGTCGATATCAAATGCTACGGGCGCACAATATTCTATTGTTCCGCAGGACAACGCAACAGGAAACTTTGTGAAAGTGGAACAGCGACTGCCGGTGAAGATACGCTTCACAAAAGAGAACTCGAAAGCAAACATACGACGTCTGCGTGCCGGTCTGAACGTTGAATGTAAAATGATGGATTGATAATGGCCAAGCAATATTATACAACAAATACCGTTATACGCACCAGGCAGCTGCTGATGTATAAAGACTGGGTGCCGCCCCGTCTGCGCTTCTGGCTGTATATGGCTTTCGGCTTTCTGTATCAGTATGTTGGAAGTATCAACACATCGTATTCGAGTCAGATTGTAAGCGAGATTGCGCTGCTCAACGAGGATATACAGATGGCCGGCTACTGCACACTGGGCGGTATAACGGTGTGCTTCCCGGTGATGTACAGGCTGAAGTTCTACATGTACACCCGTCAGCTGTTTTTCGTTGCGGGCATCGGTCTTATTATATGCAACGCTATAACGATGTCGGCACAGGAGCCGTGGATTATATGGGGAGTGAGCTTCATCGCGGGATTCTTCAAGATGCTTGGTATGTTTGGATGTACGAGTGTGTTCCGTCTATGCGTAACACCGTCGCGTAACTATGCCGTGTTCTTCCCCGTTGTCTACATCATGGTGTGCGGAGGAACATATCTATCAGCCATCACGACATCTTATCTGACATACTACGGCAACTGGCGACTGATGAACCTGTTTGTCATAGCGCTGCTGATGATTCATTGCGGAATAGTATATTTCATGATGAAGCCCGACCACCGTCCGGGTCCGTTCCTGTCGCTTAAAGGTGTCGACTTCTTAGGTCTTTTCCTTTGGAGCGCGTTCCTTATATCAGGCATGTGGCTGTTCACCTACGGCGAGCACTACGACTGGTGGATGAGCAGCACGATATGGCAGGCCACAGGCATAACGCTGGCATTTTTTATAGCTGCGATATGCCGGTCGAAGTTTCACGAAAAGCCCTATCTGCCACTGTCGATATTTAAGTTCAGGTCTGTAAAACACCTCATGCTGCTTCTGCTCGGATTTGGAATACTGCAGTCGGCGCCAAGACTGTTGCAGTCGATATATCTCACATCGGTGCTGAAATACGACTCACTTAACACGATATCGCTCAACTGGCCAATACTTTATGGCGTTGTAGTAGGCTCACTTCTGGCCTTTGCTGCCTTCGTAAAATGGCATTGGGGATTTAAGAAATACTTCATCGTGGCTCTGGTGCTGCTCACATCTTACCAGGTGTCGATGTATTTTCTTATTGACGGCGACACTAACAGAGAGGCATTCTTCATACCGCTGTTTGCGTTAGGCGTTTCAGAGGTTATGATCGGTTCGGCCTCAAACGTATATCTGTCGCAGTCGCTTCCATTCTCTCATTTCTTCTACGGCCTCAACTCCATAGGCTATATACGCTGCGGAATAGGAACAGCCTTAGGCTCGGCCACCGTGCAGCGCCTATACAACTGGGCAATATCAAAGAACAGCCTCAACGCCGGCGACAACTTGGACGGCACAGTGCTGCCGTTTGACCTGCCGTCGTGGAGCGACACGATGGCTGTTATATCAAAACAGGCCTTAATGATTTCTATTAAGGAGTGCTACGGATATATGACGGCCATAGGCATCGTGATGATGATGCTCATCATTATCCACCATTATCGTCTGCCCGTAATACGTCTGCTGCCGAGAATGGCTGCCATACGCATGTGGATGAACACCGAGAAGACCAACGACCCGAAGGACTCTGTTATTCCTAATAAAGCAGAGGAGGACGACGATGATGATGAAGATTATGATGATGAAGACGAAGAATACTTAGAAGATAAAAAGAAAAGGGGAACTGACGGAAGGCAGACACCCCCAAAATTTCACCTTCGCCAGCTCTTCGAAATGAAGAACAAATAAAAGGCTAAAACATTAAGACAGCATAAAAGTTGTAAAATTTTGAACAGTTAAGTATGTTTTATATATATTACTGTTCAAGATTTTACAACTTTTTGTTTTACACCTTAACATAAGCATCTTACACAAGCCGCATATATCACCAGGTTTGTTTGCATTTTTCGCGTTTTATAATTACATTTGTCCGTAAATAACAAAAACTTGATGATATGAAAGAAATAAAATGTCCTAAATGTCAGAGCGTGTTTCAGGTAGACGAGGCCGACTATGCTTCTATCGTCAGTCAGGTTAAGAATGCCGAGTTTAACGACGAACTCAACAGAAGACTTGAAGAAGTGAGGAAACAATATGATGCCGAACTGAAGGCCGATGTGATGAAGTCGGAACGGACGTTCGGAGAGAAGCTGTCGGCAAAGGATCTTGAAATAGGAAAAAAGGATACCGAAATAGAACGTCTGAAGGCTCAGATAGACAGCATGGCGCAGGCCAAAGCGCTTGAAATGGCTGAAGAGATGAACAAGAAAGACAAGGAAATATCTGAACTGAAAGCCAAGATTGAAAGCACGGCGCAGGCTAAAGCGCTTGAACTGGCAGGAGAGATGAACAAGAAAGACCAGGAGATATCGGAGCTGAAGGCAAAGATAGAAAGTACGGCGCAGGCAAAGGCGCTTGAACTGACCGGGGAGATGAACAAGAAAGACCAGGAGATATCGGAGCTGAAGGCAAAGATAGAGAGCATGGTACAGACTAATGCGCTTGAGCTTGCCGGTGAGTTGGCAAAGAAGGACAAGGAGATTTCGGAACTGAAATCCACCATTTCGCAGAGTAAGGATGCCTGTCAGATAGCCGTGCTTGAGGAACAGCGAAAGGCGCAGGACGCGCTGAAAGAGAAAGACAACAAGATTGTTGAGCTTACGGGCATGGTGAGCATGCAGAAGAATGAGGCCGCACTGCGTGAGAACAGCATTAAGGAGACTTACGAGATGCAGCTGAAACAGAAGCAGGAAGAGGTTGACTACTACAAAGACCTGAAGACAAGGATGTCGACAAAGATGGTAGGCGAGACACTCGAAATACACTGCAGCACGGAGTTCAACCGTATGCGCCCGCTATTCCCAAACGCCTACTTTGAGAAAGACAACGACGCTTCGGGCGGCAGCAAGGGCGACTTCATCTTCCGCGACTATGAAGACGGATTTGAATATATCTCCATTATGTTCGAGATGAAGAACGAAATGGATCAGACCGCTACAAAGCATAAGAACGAGGACTTCTTGAAGAAACTCGACGAGGACCGCAGAGCAAAGAAATGCGAGTTTGCCGTACTCGTGTCGCTGCTCGAACCTGAAAGTGAGCTGTACAACACGGGCATTGTTGACATGTCGCACCGCTATCCTAAGATGTACGTCATCCGTCCGCAGTTCTTCATCCCACTGATAACGCTGCTTGTGCAGACCTCAAAAAAGAGCATAGAATATCAGCGTGAGCTTGCCATTGCCCGCAGTCAGTCGGTAGACGTAACCAACTTTGAGAGCCGCCTCAACGACTTCAAAGAGAAGTTTGCCAACAATTACCGCCTTGCGAGTGAGAAGTTCAAGACAGCCATCGATGAGATAGACAAGTCGATAACTCACCTGCAAAAGATAAAAGAAGCCCTTGTAGGCTCCGAGCGCAACCTCCGCCTGGCCAACGACAAAGCAGACGGCCTGACAATAAAGAAACTTACATACAACAACCCGACAATGAAAGAGAAATTTAAGGAAGCACGGGCTGTAGAGGAAGATGAGGACGAATAAATCAACGGCGTGTTCTATTGATCTCGGAATGCATACTTTTAGCTTTTTAGTATCATTTCACTCCTGCCGAATCAACAGAACACACCATTATTATTATCAACATAAGGATGCAAAACGCTGCATATAGCATGTAGGGTTTTGCATTTTTATTTTAAATCAGCAACAAGCGCTATTCCCTACCCTCTCTGTTTCTGCTTTAACAGCTTAAGGGGTTTGCCGTAGTTGAGCATGCGCCAGATCCACTCCAAGGGGCCGAAAAGGCAGTAATGGAGCCACAGACGGCTAAAGAATGTTTGGAGGATAAATATGGTTAGGGCTATAAGCTCTGTCTGCGAAAGGCCTACGCCGGCACCAAGACCGAAGCCTATGCCATAGAAAAGAAACATGCCTAATACTGACTGACAGATGTAATTGGTCAATGCCATGCGACCGGGAGCGGCAAGGGCGCGCCATACTGCAGAACGGCTGCTACGAAGATAAAGCAGGCAGAGGGACGACATATAGGCGAAACCGAGCGGATAGACGCTGACGACGTAAAGCAATGAGTGGGCAGCGTTGCCCAAGGGATGACCGCCAACGGCACTCCATGCGTAGACAACAGACAAGGGAATACCGACACTGAAGCCTATAACCGACACGCGGCGCAACAAGTGCCGATGAGATGAGAGGTCGGCATACATCTTCTGACGCCCGATGTAATAGCCTATCAGGAACAGGCCAAGGACCTTAAAGTAGCGGTTGCCGTCGACAAACTCCTGCACTCTTACCAACGCTCCCTGAATAAGAAACTGAAACACCTGAGCGTAACTGTCGGCATCGCGCAGCCAATAGCCGAAGTTTTCTTCTGTTATGCCATACTTGCGGCAGTAATGCCATTGAGCCTCAACGGCAGGAGCCGAGAGACTTATGCCGAAAATCAGTGTCAGTGTGTCGACAACAACGGGCAAAACAAGGAAGAAGACAGCCCACGAAAGCATCTTTAGGTTGCTCACGTTTCTGAACAACGGCAGCACCATGCCCATAAGGGCATAAAGCATAAGGATGTCGCCGCTCCAGATGAACATAAGATGCAGGAATCCTATGACGAGCAACACGGTCATGCGCCTATAGAACAGTCTGAATGCTCCGTCGCCTTTCTGTTCGGCATGACTTATGATTATCGAGAAGCCCATACCGAAGAGCAGCGAGAACAGTGTGTAAAACTTGCCGTCGATAAACACATACTGCAAGAAACGCACTATCCTGTCCACACCGGCTGAAGGCATTGACGCAGCAACATCGGCCGGCTGAAACGTATAGAGCGAGAACTCGGGATAGTTGGCAAGGCAAATGCCAAGTAAGGCGAAGCCTCTAAGTGCATCGAGAATAATGTAGCGTTCCGATGGCTTTACTGGGGAAAAGGGAGTTTGGGACATGGGTATTTTTTAGGAGTTAAGGAGTTATGAAGTTAAGGAGTCAAGACGTATGCCTTGAGGGGTATTGTCATTTGGAGTTAAAGGAGTTAAAGTCAATAGCCAACGTAGTGCTTGCGAAAAGAAGCTACAAGGCATTTGTATTTTCACTATTCACTTTAGTCAGACTCATATTGGCGCAATGTAGGGACGTACCCCAGGTACGTCCACCTCATATTCATCATTTCATTCATCATAAGCTATTGTAACACAGGATGTTATCCGTTGGACGCACCTGGGGTACGTCCCTACAATGCTTATCTAGAAACGCTGTTTAATTTTTAATTACGCATCGCGCTCTGCGCCTGCTCTTCACTTTCGTCAAACGGCATTTGGATTCTTCGTGTTTTAATGTTCACTTTCACAAGGCAAATCATAATTAGCTAACGCTGAACTTTGTTTCTCCATTCTCAACTCTCCATTCTCAAATTACTTCCTGTTTACCATCATCACGCTTATCAGTATTACGGCAAGGCCGGAAAGCTGTATCAGCGTTACGTTCTCATGACCGAGACCGGCACCGATGACTACGGCTACTACGGGATTTACATAGGCATGAGTGGCAACTTCGGTGGCGGGACGAACACGCAACAGCCAGATGTATGCCGTGTAAGCCATCATTGAGCCGAAGACTATGAGATAAGATAATGACAGCCATGAAACGGAGGACACTGCGGAGAGCTGCAAACGGCTGAAATCGCCCGACAATCCTGCACATAAGGCAAACACAATACCTGCACCGAGCATCTGCCAAGCCGACGACGCCAGTCCGCCTTCATCGCCATTGTCGCGGATATGATATTTCGAATACAGCGTGCCGCATGCCCACGATATGCATCCGCCAATAAGCAGAAGCACGCCATACTCATAATGACTGCCGCCGGGACGCTGCATGTTTAGCTGTTCGAGATAGAGCATTGCCACACCAATAAAGCCAAGGACTATGCCTGCCACGGTGGACACACTTCTGAAGTTGCGACGCCATTGAGGAACATCGAGCAACATAATCCACACTGCCGTGGACGAAGCCATTATCGCGACAAGACTGCTGCTGACATAGCGCTGGGCAAACATGATGACGCCCTGGTCGACAAACAAAAGAATGATGCCGCACACAGCCGACTTCAGGATAAGTCCGCGGCGAAACAGCAACTCGCCACGCATCTTGCAGGCAACGAGCAATATTGTTCCTACCACGACAAAGCGCAACGTTCCAAGCACAAACGGCGGAAAGTCGCGCAGGCAGACTCCGATGAAATAATATGTTGAGCCCCACACGACGTATATAAGGAAGTAGGCTACAATTATCGCAATGCGTGATGGCGGATGTGTCATAGGCAGATTGTTTGGTCAATAATAATAATTAATGAATGTCCGCAAGTTGCCAATCAATA
>HF992516.1 GCA_000436695.1 Prevotella sp. CAG:1185
TTCATATTTATAAAATTAATTTTGAACAGTTACTTATAGAAATTATTAAAAATATTTCTTCATCAGATCTTTAAGAATATGAGTCCGGCTGTATTTGATTTAAATGATTTTTATTAATTTTGCAATGCGCAGAACTTATCAGTTCACTGCTAAAGACGCAAAAACTCTGTATGTATAAGAGAGCTGATGTCAAACGTTTAAAACTTACTTTGCGGGCAATGCTCATGGTAAGGCATAATGTGAATATTCTTAAATCATGATAAAATAGTACAAGGTATATGACTTTAATTCCTTTAACTACAAGAATACTCCCCTTCTTTCTGCTTTGCGCAACATTCTTTTCATGTGGCGACGGAGGCAGAACTGAAAGTATATTGCGCACGGCAGACAGTCTTATGGAAGAGCATCCCGACAGCGCACTGACCATATTGAGGCGCGACTCGCTTGAGATATGCCGTTCGGGCAAAGACTATCGCTTATGGTACGCACTGTCGCGCACCGAAGCCGACGATAAATGCTATATCCTACATGTGTCAGACTCAACCATGCGCGCTGCAGCAAACTATTATAATAGTCATGGCAGTGACTTTCAGCGCGTTCGTGCTAATTATCTTCTCGGCCGCGTCTATTGCGACATGCATCTTTATGGTCATGCCCTGACATCGTTCAACAAAGCAATTAAAGTGGAGTCTGAAAACGATCCTGCCATAAACCGCTATAAAGCCCGTTCCGCCACATGGGCAGGATATGTTTATGAAGTGAAGGGCTTGCATAAAGAAGCGTTGCGATATAATAAGTTGGCATACGGATATGCCAAGAAGGCCGGCGCACAGGTT
>HF992517.1:0-4018 GCA_000436695.1 Prevotella sp. CAG:1185
ATACATCTTACAGACTCTTTCTTTGTTGTCAGAGCCAAAATGAACTTAAAGTATAAGACAGTCAAATGGAGTCGAAGATTACCAAAGAACATAATGACAGATGCGGAAGTAAAACTGACTGGATATATCTCCGAGAAGAAATCTCCCTAGTCATTCAGATTCGTCCGATATTACAATGAAGGAGATGACCGTGAGTTCACTTTTCTGACGAATGCGAAACAACTTTCTGCTTTGGATGTTGCCAATCTTTACAAGAAGAGATGTTTGATTAAACTATTCTTCAAATGGCTAAAGCAGCACATTAAAATAAAAAGATTCTGAAGCACAACGGAAAAATGCTGTCCGCATTCAAATCAGTGTGGAGATAATAAAATACTGTCTAGTGGCTATTGCCAAACATGATATGTAATTGAAACGCTCAACTCATGAAGTTTGCATATTCTAGGCATCTCTCTGACGGAAAAAACAAAATTATGTGACCTGTTCAATAAGACTAATTTCAATGGTGTCAAAGAACTTGATTGTCCACTTTTTGAAGGACCATTTGATTAATTCTTTAACTCATTCATTTTTATTGGACACTAATGACTAACTCTATCAAAATAATGACGACTCCACAATAATTCGACAGAGTTTTTAGAGGCTTCATAATAAATTTCAGATGATGCTCTATACTTAATATAAAATAAAGTTTCATTTCATCGGCATTTATTTTGAAATTCACTCTGTTTGCACTATCTTTGCATTAGGCGGTGTATGCTGACATGTATTTTTATAACAAAAATAAAACGTGTTTGATATGGAAAGCAGCAATAAATACATAAGATTCGACTGGGCCATGAAAAGGCTTTTGAGAAACAAGGCAGACTTTGGAGTTCTCGAAGGACTCCTGACAACATTGCTCGGAGAAAAGATAACAATAAACAGACTTCTTGAAAGCGAGAGCAATCAGGAGGACGAGTTTGACAAATATAATAGAGTTGACATGCTGGCCGAAGACTCTAAAGGCGAACTGATACTCATTGAAGTGCAGAACAACAACGAGTATGCTTATTTTCAGAGAATGCTCTTCGGCGCGTCTAAACTTGTAACAGAATATATCAACCGCGGCGAAGGATACGGAAATGTGCGCAAGGTGTATAGCGTAAACATCGTATACTTCTCACTTGGAAGCGGAAAGGACACTGTGTATCAGGGAAAGACGGAATTCAGAGGAATACACAATGGCGACATCCTTGAACTGACTCCGTTCCAAAAGCAGACATTCAAGGCTGACACAGTGAGCCAGCTATATCCCGAATATTATATCCTGAAAGTGAACGAATTTAACAAAGTGGCAAAAAGCCCGCTCGAAGAATGGATATATTATTTAAATACCGGCGAACTGCCTGACGGCGCATCAGCTCCAGGACTTGACCAAGTCAGAGAAAGACTAAAACTCGACCGCATGACAAAAGATGAACTGAAAGCATATTACAGACATTTGGATAATATTGTAATTCTAAGAGACAATATATTTACTGAAAGGGCTGAAGGTAGAGCTGAAGGTAGAGCTGAAGGTAGGGCTGAAGGTAGAGCAGAGGGAAGGGCTGAAGGACTTGCAGAAGGAATGGCCGAAGGCGAAAAGAAAAAGAACATTGAAAATGCTACAAGGATGAAAGCGCTGGGACTGCAGACCGACATCATAGAACAAGTAATCGGATTATCGGCAGAAGAGATAGCAAATCTGTAAGTGACTGATGGACACGCTAAAAGAGAAAACAGCTAAAGGGCTGATATGGGGGCTTATGAACAATGGCTCCACGCAGATCTTAAACCTTGTATTCGGCATATTTCTAGGTAGACTGCTTACACCGGCCGACTATGGCATGGTCGGAGTGTTGACAATATTCACCGCAATAGCCGGAAACCTGCAGAGCAGCGGATTCACACAAGCGCTGACTAACATGAAACATCCTGAAGGCCGTGACTATAATGCTGTGTTCTGGTTTAATGTTATCGTAAGCATCAGCATATATGTAATTCTTTTCTTTTGCGCCCCACTAATATCGCTGTTCTTTCATCAGCCTGCACTCACAAAGTTGTCGCGTTTTGTCTTCCTCAGTTTTGTGATATCATCATTCGGCATTGCTCACGGAGCATATATGTTCAAGAACCTTATGGTGAAAGAAAACACCGTAACGGGCTTTGCCGCCCTCGCCATATCAGGTCTGTCAGGCGTGTTGCTTGCCATCAACGGTTATTCATACTGGAGTCTGGCGTGGCAGCAAATAATTTATATCACAATAGTGAACATCGGACGCTATTTCTACACGCCATGGCATCCGTCGCTGCGCATTGACCTGCGGCCTATAAAGAAAATGATAAACTTCAGCATGAAAATTTTGCTGACGTCAATAATCAACACTCTCAACAGCAACATTCTTGTGTTTATCTTCGGACGACTTTATCCTATAAAAGCCGTTGGAAGCTTCACCCAGGCAAACAAGTGGAACACCATGGCCTATTCATTTCTAAGCGGAACTATGGCTCAGGTGGCACAGCCGGTAATGGCTCAGATAACAGGAGACGACGACCGTGAGCGCCGCGTATTCCGCAAGATGATGCGACTCACTGCAATGTTGTCGTTCCCGGCAATGTTCGGTCTGGCAATGGTTTCTAAAGAATTCATTCTGCTCACAATACACGAACAGTGGCTCAGCAGCGTACCATTGCTCCGCATTCTGTGCATAGGCGGAGCGTTCATGCCGCTCTACACTCTGTATCAGAACATGATGATAAGCCGTGGAAGAAGCGACATATATCTTTGGTGTACTGTTATACAGATTGTGATACAGATAGCCATAGTCATAGCTTTTGCAAAGTTCGACATGGAGGCAATGGTATGGGCATATACAGCTGGCAACATTCTGTTCATCGGTATATGGCAGTATTTTCTTAACAAACTTACGGGTATAAAGACCTTGGAAATTATGTGTGACATCTGTCCTTTCATGATTTCAGCTGCTGCAGTAATGGCTGTTGTATGGCCTGTTACGGCTCCGATATCCAACTTATGGCTGCTTCTGATATGCCGTTGCATCCTTGCCGCCGTACTTTATCTTGTCATAATGCGACTGGCTCATGCTGAAATTCTGAATGAAGGAATAGAATATATCAAGAACAGGAAAAAGCATTGACACAGACAGAGTTCGATACTCCATGATAAAATATAAAGGCCGACGATACAAGTGGCACTATGCGTGCTGCATGTATCGCCGGTCTTTTTCATATACATAATACCGACACAAAGAATTGATACCGGCTAAAACAAGCGGCTATATATCTTGCGCACTGTGAGATATGCTAAATTTGCAAGACGGAAAGGACAAGTTCCGCGGAACATTGCGGCAAGAATGCGAAATAATACCCCCGACGGACGATAAGGCAAGAGTTTGTCGGCTTCGGCAAAGCTGTAGCCGTCAATGCGCACACAGCGCAAAGCATTTATCATTCCGAGTTGCAAAGGAACGTTATATATGCAATGTGAATCATTCTCCTTGAAGAAATCAAGCACAATGCGGTTTGCTTTCAGATATGAACGCAAATGACGCTCTGAACGGGTATGTGTGTAAGACGCCGCGTTTTCATCGCTATAGAAATAAACGACATCGTTGATAAACGAACGACTTGCATAAAACATCAGACGCGTCATTATTGAATAGTCTTCGCTATAGTCAACACCGGGCACAAGAGTTATGCCATGGTCAGTATAGAGACTCCGTCGAAAGAGCCTTCCCCACATACGATTAGAAACAATATTCTGGCAAAGCATGAGTGAGAGATAACGCTTTGTATCATGTGTTTGGCACGGAAACATTGGCTCTGATAACCCTGCCGAGGTGAAACGTTGCCAGGCTCCGTCGACCACATCGGCACCGCTGCGCTCCATTTCGGCGCACAACATTTCTACAGCCCGTGGCGGCATATAGTCATCGCTGTCGGCGTGCATTATACAGTCGCCCGTAGCGGCGGCAAT
>HF992517.1:4055-16600 GCA_000436695.1 Prevotella sp. CAG:1185
CACGGCACGCGTGGCCCCCACTCCACGGTTAACTTCGTTGTCTATTATGCGTATCTGTGGCGCACGGTCAGGATAACGTTTAATTACTGAGCGCAAGATATCTATGCTTCGGTCGGGAGTACAGTCGTTTACAAACACATATTCCATGTCGCGGTGCGTCTGTTCAAACAGCGATACAGCGCAACGCTCAATATATTTCTCCACCCCGTACACGGGCACAAGCACAGATACCTTCATAACAACAATGACCTTTAACTTTAAAACAACTTTATTACCAAGACGTCTCCCGTAATCCAAATGCCTGTTATCCTACCAGATAACCAACAAGCAGTGTGCCGTTATAAGCCCACAGCCACAATGTAAGCACAACGAGAAGTCCGCGCAGCCATGGCCTAAACTTGCTGTTCTCAGTCTGTTTAACCATAAATGCCATTGCCAAAGGCATGACAAACAGCCAGTGGGCACCCATGATATAAACTTCGTTTATACCGAAACCGAGTCCCATGTGCAGCGCCATGTCAAATGCAAATCCGCACAATGACATCCACAAGAAACGCGAACGTCGGCCATACCATATTCCAATGACAAACAGCAAGACCAACACAGCCTCAACAACATAATTGATTATCCAGCTGTAAGGCACAATGACAGGACGACTGCGCAACGTGTCCTGCAGCAGATGCTGATCATGAAGCTGTATAGATTCGCCGAAAAGATTCTCTACAGCCGTCTCAGAGCGCGACGTTGAAATATCAGTCCAATTCATAAACTCACCCTTAGCCATAGGTTTGCCGGTATGCTTGTTCCAGGGCTTTTTATGATCGCTAACATATTTTGCCTTCACACGCTTGTTCATCTCCTGCGCAAAAGCTTTATTTATAGCAGAAGAATCCTTCAAAGACGTAGTGTCCTTAAATGCCTCAAGCAACTTCTTGCGCGACTCCTCGCTCTTCTTCAGTCGTGCCTCCTTGCGTGCCTTCTCCTTTGGCAGCACGAAAGTGCGGTACTCCCAACGGGCAAACACCCATATCAATGCTGATGGAAGGATAACTGCAAGCAAAAAATACTTCAGGCGGAAAAACTTCTTTCCATTTGTAAACAATGAATAGATAAAGATCTTTATTCCGTTGCTAAGCGTAACTCCTGCCGTAACGAAGAACAGCAGCCATGTCTGACCTATACTGAACTTTGTTCCGTTCTGTATTTTCAGTCCCGACACATACAACGCAAACACGAGCAGGAACAGAGACACGCAGAAATGGTCGGGCACAATGACCGCTACCATAACATAGGCAAACGAGAACAGCATGGCTGACAGCACCGTAGCCTCAAAGCGCTGAATCTTGACAATGTCTCTGAATATGCGGAAAATAAATATAAACGTATAGAATCCAAAGAACAAAAGCGGCACAGCAACAATAAACTGCACCAGGTTAAGGCCTGTAAGCTCCATAATCCAGTCGTCGAGAACCGAAAGAGGCCACACCATGAACGACAGGAACGGATGGCGATAAACATTATAATTGGCTTCCCAGTGGGTTACCACGGAATAAGTTATGGGGTCGAAGCCCGACATAACAAAGTTTTTTATAAATATCGTCCAGCGCGCACCGCCCGTATGCAAGAACGTGCTGAAAGTCTTGCTTATCATTACAGCATGCAAGCAGATAAGCACACAAAGCGCGCTTATGGCCACAGCCTTCTCTTCGCGCCTTATTTTAAACATTCCAAAAAACTTCTTCATATAGTTTATTTTTATTTTCTACGATAATAATCAAGCGTATTCAACACGGCTGTCTGAATATTTAATGTCAGTCCATATTACTTTCAATAAGACATTGCCGACCGGAATTTCTATATGACAAACATAGAATATAACAGCATGAATTATAGATCAAATCATTCCGACACAGGCAACAGCCAAGCGTTTGACACGAAACACGCTGTCTGAACATCAGTTTCTGAAAGGCTTATAATAGCTCTCGTTAGCAAAATCGAGCATTTCAAAGTCGCCGCGACTGTCGCCATAAGCCACAAGCCAATAGTCCTGACGGTCGGGATAAAGTTTAAGCAGGCGCCTTACCTTCTCCTCGCCGTAACAGTTCTTTGTCAGGAAACGGCCTGTAATAACCCCGTCGCGGTCTTCAATCATCGTGCCGATGACGCTCACGCCGTCAAGTCCAAAGAAGAACGGCTCAACCCAGTTGTTTATACTTGCGCTTACAATAACCACCTTGTTGCCGGCCTCAAGCACTTCGTTGATTTTCTGCACGCCCTGAGGACGCAGCAACGACATTCTTTCGCTTGCGAAACGGGCGCACCACTTGTTGAAATCGGCAATTTTCATTCCGCCGAAACAATGTGTAAACACCTTCTCCTTAACTTTCCAGTTGGCATAAAGGCCGAGCTTCATCAGCACCAGCAACGGAAAATAGTATAATATGCAAAGCAAGAAAGCCTTGTCGCCCCTGACAAAGCGGATAAACTCAAGGAGCGTGTCGCGGTTAGTCAGCGTACCGTCAAAATCAAAGGCATATATCTTTCCTAAAGGATAGCTCATAATATTTATTTCAAAAAACGTATTTCAGTCATCAAAGTTCTTCCGTCATCACTTTATCACATATATCAGGACAAGGAATGTGAGTGCCCACACCAGCACCACGCACTGCGTAAACCTGTCACGGAGCATCATCTTGGTTGGGTCGCCGCTCTTCTTGTCGACAACAGTTATCTGTATGTAGCGCAGAAGACCGAGCAATACAAACACCGAAGTGAGATAAAGCAAGTCGGAATGGAAGCGGTTTACTACCTCTGGCGAAACGGTATACATGATGTAGCACACAAGTGTAACCGACGCCGTGATGGTTATGGCCTGATTGATAAACGTAAGGTTATATCTTATCGTGTTCTTTCTCGGCGGCTCTCCAGTCTCGTTCATGCGCAACACGTCATCGCGGCGCTTGGCGAACGAAAGGAACAGAGTGAGCAAGAAAGTCATAAGCACAAGCCAGTTGCTGAGCACAATGTCCGTGGCAAAGCCTCCGGCAAGCACGCGCAGCACAAATCCAAAGGCTATGATGCAGACATCCACAATGGCATATTGCTTGAGCTTAGAACAATAAAGAATGTTCAGAAGATAATAAACGAGAATAACCAGTCCGACCTGTATTACATGGGTGTATGTGTCGAGCAGACACACCATTCCGGCCGAGAGCAGAAACATGAGAGCCATAAGAGCCCAGGCACTCTTAACGCTTATGGCACCCGAGGCAATGGGCCGTTTGCACTTGACCGGATGACGGCGGTCGGCATCAACGTCGATGATGTCGTTGAAGCAATAAACCGACGAGGCTATAAAACTGAACGCAAAAAACGTTATCACCGACGCTCTTATATCCGACGGATCGAGCAGACTGCCGCCGAAGAACATAGGTATCATCACGAATACGTTTTTGAGCCACTGGTGCGGACGTATCAGTTTAAACAGGTTACTTTTCATCTCTTCTCGTTTTATGTTCTACTACATTTTATAATATAATGCCATAAGGCGCAAGACGTGCCGTTTCATGCCACAGAATCTGCTCCGCCACCGGCTGACTTTATATCATCACGCACCGGACGGAGCAGCCACGGCTATATGTTTTTGGGCAGAAATCCTATGGCCCATGCCACAAGGCGGTGCAACAGCCACGCAAGCACAAGAGAGACGGCTATCATGATGAGAGCCGTAAGACAATAGCCAAGATTGTAAGTCCTTACATATTTCAGCACAAACTGTATGTGGATAAGATAAAGTTCAAGGCTCACTGTGCCCACGAAAGCAAGTCCGCGGCATATAAAAGCGGGCGTATGGCACAGAATCTTAACCAAAAGCAATATCATCGACACTGTGAGCGGAATATAAACCATGCGCTCAAGGAACAGCGGAAAACGTCCGCGCCATGACTCCTCGAACTCAACGCACATGGCCAGACTCATGACAAAGAGCAGCAGAACGAGCCACAATGACGAACCGTCCATGCTTCGCCCGCCCTTTACCAGCGCACCGCAGTTGATGCCGATAAGGAATATAGGTATGCGACTGAAGAATATCTCCACATGGCCCACGCTCTTGTGTATCGGCGGATAATACTGCACCATCACGGCAAGCACCATAGCTGCCACGGGCAGCCATCTGTATTCGGGATGCTTCTCTATGAGCTTCATGTATGCCGGGGCAAAGGTGTACATCATCATTATGGCCGGAATAAACCAAAACGTGAGGTCGTCTATTCGCCAGAAGCTCCAGTTAATAAGTATGTTGGCAATCAGGTCGGGCACGTTGCGGCTGTATCCTCCGCCGGGAGTGTTGATGAACGACGGGATATAAAACAGACATGCCATGATTATCCACGCCGGATAGATGCGTATGTAGCGGCGCCAGAAAAAGTTTTTCAGTGTAGGTTTCTTGCTCCACGCATACCAAAGGCCTATTCCGCTGAGCAGAAGGAACATGTCAACGCCCACATTGCCACATCTCACAAAACCGTACATAGGATTGCTCTTTGGCATCCACACATGGAACAGCATGACAAAAATCATTGCCAGTCCCATAAGTTCGCTCCGGTATCGGCTTATGTCCGAAAAGTTTATGGGCTTTATCATATTTTCAGTTTTGGTTTAGGTATATAGCGGAACGCCAGCTTGAACAGCCATGCCAATACTATCGATGCCACGATATAGGTTATAAGTCCTGTGTAGACATATCCGCGATAAGACATCTTTATTATTATCTCGCGCGTTATAGGGTGCATGACGAACAGCGCCGAGGATATTGCGCCCATCCATACGCACGGCGCAAGAGCCTTTTCGGGTATGATTTTCATTGTGGCCACGGCTCCTGTAACTATGAACAATGGCACAAACAGCCACGACCAGAAGTAGAAACTGCCAATGAACACGAAGAATGCCGACACCACGATGACGGTGAGATTAAGGGGCAACGGCAGGTTGCGCCCGTGGCGGGCATATAGAATGCCGGCACCGAACGGCAGCATTCCGCCTATAAAGTTGTAGCGTATGCGGTTGAGTATTTCGCCGCCCTCGTCAACCGACGGCGGAAACATTGCCTGCACTGCCGTACACACCACAATAAGAGCCAGCGTAAGCGCCGAACTGCGGCGATAGAGCACAAGGCGGTAGACGATGTAAAGCTGAATCATTAGGCCGAAATACCAGTAAGGACCGGGCTTGATAATGTGGTCGGGATCGGGCAGCAGATTGATATACATGAGCAGCTGCGCAATGACGCGGCCCACGGTGTAGCCGTGATATCCATGTGGATGAAGATAGCTCACCACGGCAAAGCCTATGTATCCGAGGAACATAAGGCGCAGCAGCTTGGCATAATGAAATCCGATAAAGGGCAGCGCCTTGACGCGGTTTGGCGTGCTGCGCTCATACTTGCACACAAGGCCGAAGCCGCTTATAAACAGAAACACGGGCACACCGTAGTGTCCGAAGAACGACATGATGTGTATAAACAGGTTGTCGTCGAGCGTAAGCAGACGCTCAAGCAGCTGCCTCGGCTTTGATGCCGTGAAGGTGTATTCGTTTTCCTTTACGGCGAAGCCAAGAAAATGGCAGTAGTTGTGAAGAAATATTCCCAGTATGGCTATTCCCCTAAGGGCTTTCGATTCAGCCATACTCAGCAGTTCTTTTTTCATTTGATGTTAAGTTATTTATTGTCCCGGCATGCTCAGGCGCGCTGTTCTCTGTCCATAAAGACGGCAGCGCGCGTCAGTCTTTCACGTCGAGCTTGTCGTAGTCTGTGGTATTCTTTAATATTCTCGGGCGGTTTTCGTTATATTCGTCGCCTATCACATTCAGGTCGCTGCGATAGTAAGGTGTCTGTATTCCGGCAAGATACAGCAGCAGATGCGGCAGCGCGTCGGTCATGTAGCGGCGGTTCTTCGACTTCACTATGTCATTGAACAGCGACGGATGTCCCACCATATACTTATGCGAACACCATATCCAAAACGGGATGTCAAACTCCTCGCGCGCAAGTCTTGCCGTTATCTCAGTTGAGTGCATTCGTCCGTAGAAATGTACGTCGCCCTCATAGCATTCCTCGCCATGGTCGGGCACATACACCACGATAGCGTCTTCATCCTCGAATCGCTTTATTATCTGGTCAACGATAGAGTCGTTATACAATATGGCGTTGTCATAGTCGGCCAGAACCCTCAATTCTTTTTCCTTCAAGTCCGGACGGTCGTAGTCTTCGGGATTAAAGTGGCGGCGGTCGAGCGGGAATCGCGTGCGGTAGTCAACATGCTGTCCCTTCAGATGGAATATTATCAGGTTGTTATCCCTGTTCTGATTACGCAGACGGTCATAGTCGGCCAGCAGTCCGGCGTCATAGCGGTAAAGGCGCGTGTTGCGTGTGTCGAACATTGCGCTGCTGAGCAGCGGATTGTTCAGGAAGAAGCCTCCGCTGAAGTCGTAGACAGCCTCCTTTGCCTGCGGCAAGAACTGATTGGTAAGGAACGTTACATGATAGCCGGCCTTACGGAACAATTCGGGGAAGAGCGGATAGTCGCACCATTCGCCCTTGTCGCCAACAGTGTAGAGCGAGAAGAGATACTTGAACACAAAACTGGTAAGGTTCCACGGTGCCACAACGTCGCTGAACGGTATCAGCTCGCCTTTCTGCGCGCGGCGTGCCTGTCGCGGCGTGGTGTTCTTGTCATATCCGTAGAGTCCGGCGTGATGGCGGTTATAGCTCTCGCCTATTATCAGCACGATGTTACGGCTGCGGAACGAGCAGCTGTCCACCTTGGCCTTGTCGATGTTGTCAACAAGTTTATTCACCTGTTTGGCCGTAAGTTCGTTGGCATAAATGCTGAACATCAGTCTGTAGCCAGGCAGATAGAGTTGTGCCTTCTCCTTCTTTGTCAGTTCATGCTCCACCTGTCCGATATTGTCGTAAGACATAAGGCGCAAGAATGCCGCCTTGTCGGCTATACAGTTGGCAGCACTTACTACAAACAGCACAAGCATTATCAGGCCGAGCCACGGCTCAGCCAGATACCATCTGACGGCGTTTTGCAAATCGAAGTTCCATTTCGTCTTTATCCACGCCAGACATTTCTTGCGGTTGCGCCACACCTGCGCCCATATTATGTGAACAATCATAACGAGCAGCACCCAGCCTAAACGGCTGAACACCACGTCGGGCGTGAGATACGACTCAAGAAACTCCGTAGCCTCGCGGCTGTCGGTCTCGCCCACCAGCAGAAGCATGGTCGGGGTGATGGTTGTGTCGAACTTAACAAAGCAATAGACGTCGACCACCACAAGCAGATAGAATAAGAAATAAATGACGCGTTTAGCCCAAAGACTTATCTTATAAGGCAACAGCCACAGCACCACGCACAATATGCTGACATCGAAAAACAGCTCATAGGGCGCCAGCGGCCATGCGTGATAGCCGCGCTTGTCGGGCACTACGGCGTAGGTGCACACGATGCCAAGCACATACATGAATACAAAAAAAGCGGCATTGCCTCTTATCGGCTTGAAGATATTGGTGAACACACGTCCTGCCTGATTCAATATTTTCATCAAATTCTAATATTTTTGGCAAAATTACATCTTTTTATTGTATCCACAATGCAAATACGGGGCAAATCGAACTCAACAGGATAAAAGTAATTCATTTTTCAGCCATACATTTGTAATTCTTTATATTATACACGATATCCATTGAAAGAACAATGAATATAAAGCAATAAAGATGTCAAAATATTAATATAAATATGAGCTAAAGGACAAGAAAACTATTGTTATATCTAAATTTTATTAATTTTGCATTTAAAATCAATATACAATCATTATTATGGATAAATTAAATGAATTTCTGACAAAAATTCGCTTAATTGTAGAAAGAGATAAGACTACACAATACGAAAAGAATAAACGTGGCGAAAATTTCAATATGTTTAAAATTCTTGGCCTTTCGAGAAACGAAACAAAACTACATTCCGCTTTTTTAGCTGAATTATTAAATACAAAAGGATCACACGGACTAAAAGATAAATTTTTAATAGAATTTTTAAAAAATATCATTCCAAAATCCAAAATAAATCCGAAAGAAACGGAAGTTTTTGTAGAATATAATATTGGACAAAAGAATGAAGACGCGACACAAGGAGGAATAATAGACATTTTATTGAAAGACAATAGCGGAAACGCAATTATTATAGAAAATAAAATAGATGCATCTGAACAAGTAAACCAATTGATAAGATATAACAACTTTGCAAAAAGTTCACAATTTAAAGATTACTATTTACTGTACTTAACACCAGAAGGTGTTGCACCGAAAACCATAAGAACAAATAACAGGCACTGTATAACAATTTCTTATCGTGAAAATATTCTACCGTGGCTAAATAAATGTCTCGGCATTGCAGCATGCTACCCACTAATAAGAGAAACTATTAGACAATACATCATCAATTTAAAATCAGAAATATTACATATTATGGAAACCGAAAATGAAGACGAATTAATAAGACTTGCATCATCAAAAGAATTTGTAGAATCTTATTTTGCCATTATAGAAAATAGTTTCAGCATAGAAGAAAACATAAGACAAAACTTTATAAATCAATTAGCCAACTTAGCTGTTCTAAAAGGATTTGAATTTATTTTCGATAAAGAAATTTGCAGTTTAGAAGAAGCACAATGGATTTCATTTTATAAGCCTTCAATTTCAAATACATGGGGATTTTGTATTGGATGGAACAAATATAAAGGAAATGAAGATTTATGCGGTACATCTTACGGAATAAGTTGGATTACACAAAAAGCTCCAACAAGAATATCAAAAGAGAAATTAAATTCATTGCCTAACGTATTCGGAAATAAACAAGATAAAGATTTTCCTTTCGGTTGGGATTATCTACATAGTGACGAATATAAAAACAAAAAATGGTATAGATGGGACAATATAGAAACTTTAAAAGATATGACAAATGGTAAAATAATAAAAGTTATTT
Source organism: Prevotella sp. CAG:1185 (assembly GCA_000436695.1). Classification (GTDB taxonomy): domain Bacteria; phylum Bacteroidota; class Bacteroidia; order Bacteroidales; family Bacteroidaceae; genus Prevotella. Next base: position 13,103 of record HF992517.1, read on the forward strand.
CTGATTTATTAGACATAGTTGTAAAAGAGAAACTCATTGAGAAGATAAAAAAGATTACAAACATTTAATAAAATGTTATCTATTTTCATAAATTTGAAGATGCTATTATAGTATTAAAATTTGAAAATCATAAATTTAGATGAAATTAGTATTTTTCTAGTTAGACCTTTTAGAATTAACATTACAAATAATAAGATACTTAATTTTAACTATGTACTGCCTATCTTTGTCTACTATTCTACAACAGGCCACCACCTTTAGTAAAAAAGCAGGAAAACAACGGATTATATTTTTGTCAGATGTTTGATTTAAATATACAGCTTACAACTGATAAGCTAAAATCATTAACCGCAAATATACAAAATGATAATTGAAAAGACAAATTAAGAAATTTGTTTTTATTCTAAATTGCCGTGCCGAAGTGAAAATAAGAATATTTAATCTGACGGCACTATATTTTTAGAAGGACATTCTTCTGTCAAGCATAAGAAAAGAAAGATGATGATGCGTTTTTACTGACGCGCCATCATCTTTGTTTATATTACAATTTAAGCCAAATCATGCTTTAAGATTCAGCCTCTCAATAGAAAATGAAAAGCTACTGAAGGCATAAAAACACAAGACATGCCGGTATAACCGGCCTCATCGGGCTTAATACTTAAGCCTGAATGAAATGTGTGCGCAATCTTTGCTCATACTGCGGTTTGTCAATGCCGTTGTTGCGCCCGCACTCAATACATTTCAACAGCCACGCCATATTATGACCTAACACACGCATGGTCTGCAGTCCTTCTTTATCCTTCATCACATCGTCAGGCGTGAAGCCATGCACAGAATTCCAATATTGAGAAGACACAACGGGCATATTGCATATAGTAAAATACTGGTTAAGCTGTTCAAAAGTGGCAGACGCTCCTCCCCTGCGGCACGACACCACCGAGGCGCCCACCTTACCGGCCATGCGGCTTTCGGAAGAATAGAACAGACGGTTAAGAAACGACACAAGCTGACCCGACGGACCGCTGTAATAAACCGGCGAACCGATGACTATGCCATCAAACTCATCAAGCCTTGCCTGTATGTCTTTTACTATATCGTCTCTGAAGCAGTGGCCCGTGCGCATGCAGCTTCCGCACGCTATACATCCTGCCAGCGGTTTCTTGCCGAGATAAAGCAGTTCTGTGTCTATTCCGTCGGCTCTCAAAGCCGTTTCAACCTCATGCAAGGCGGTGTAAGTGCAGCCCTCCTTGTTAGGGCTGCCGTTAATAAGCAACACTTTCATTGTATTCAGAATTTATGTGCCAGCTCGGCAGCCTTTGCACAGCCGTCGGTCTTGTTTATGTCTCCCTCGTTAAGCACGGCAGGAACAAGCACTTCGCCTACAACGTCCCATTTCAACAAAGCAGCCGAACGCTCAATCGGAATGCGCACGCCGTCCATAACCGTCATGTCGTCTTCCTCGCAGCAGGCAATCAAACCGAATTTCTTGCCTGCAATATCCTTTCCGCCTACAACAAGAGAGAACAGGCGGTCTATAACGCCTTTTATCTGTGCAGGTATAGAATACCAGTAAGTTGGCTTTGTAAACACCACGGCATCGGCATTTAATATTGCCGGGGCGATTATATTGAAATCATCGTCAAACGAGCATGCCTTTCCTGTCTTATAGCATGTCATGCACGCATGGCATCCGCCAATCTTCATCATTGCCGCATCAAAGCGCTCTATCTTGTATCCGCACTTCTCAGCCTCCTTTATAAAAGCTTCTGTCATGGCAAAGCTGTTGCCGTTTTTACGCGGACTTCCTGTAACTACAACTATATTCATAACCTAAATTTCTATTTATTTCTGTATTGTGTCTGAATTCTGATTATATGCCTTGGCCACGCATTTCCACTCACCGTTGATTTTCAGCATCAGCAGATAATCGGTGAAATCAATGCGTCCGCCCCATTTTTCTTCAAGAACGCGCACCACGGCAAGCGTTTCTTCAACGGCAATAACGTCTACGCGAGCCTTGAAGTCTGCGCCTCCGCCAACCGAGTCGACATTGTTATAAAACTGATTTATGCTTCCGTGCTCAAGTTTTCCGTCAAGATAGCCAAACAGTACGGCCTCGTCTATAAACAGTTCTTTGGCATAACTGCTGTCGCCTTCGGCAACACTTCTGACAAACTTCATGGCTGCTGCCTCAACAGCCTTGTATTCTTCAATACTTGCTCTCATAATGTTTTCATAATTTAAAGGTTCATTTTATAATGAAAGCGCAAACAAGACGCAAGGGCGTCTAACCGGCCGGAATGCAACTTATCGTGTGCAAAGATACGAGATAGTAAACATTTTTGCAAGTACCGAAAAATTATTCAGATACTGAAAAATATATCAGTATATTCACTTTTCGGATTATTATGTTTACTTTTGCACAAACATTAAGACGAACAATACCATGTATGAAAGAAAGATACCCGTTAACCTCGACTGTCCGCTACGCCTTACGATGAGTCTGATAGGTTCAAAATGGAAGTCGTGCATCTTGGACGAGCTGCGCGACAAGACGCTCAGGCCGAGCGAGCTTCATAAGATATTTCCCGAAGCCACGCCGCGCGTGCTCGACTTGCAGCTTAAAGAACTTGTTGAAGACGGACTGGTGTCAAAGACCATATACCCCGAACTGCCTCCGCGTTCTGAATATGCCATAACGCCACTCGGAGCAACCTTAATTCCGATTATCGACGCCATGATTGAATGGGGCAACAAGAACACCGAGCTGTTTCAGAAAAAATACGGCAAGCCTAAAAACGAATAACAACAACTTTGTTTTGATAATGCGCAATTTTGCGGGACGTAAATCAAAAGATTAAGAGCGCACATAAGCACGGAAGCAACAAGGCTATTGTTCTGTCGGATATGCACGTGTTGTTGAGCGCAGCGAAAAATTTGACAGCATTAAGTATAAGGATCTTTGATCCGAAATTCATACCTATTAATTAAAAATAGGAAGCAATCGGATTGCAAATTAGCTTCGCTGACCGTTGGTTCTTATACTCCATTCCGGCAGATTGCAAATCAGCCGGCACATTACTCTTGTTGCTACATGTCGTTGTTATTAATCCACAAGGCATTTGACTTTAACTCCTAAACACAACAAGTCATTTGTCTTTTTTCACTATGCTCAAGGAATTTCTCCTTAACTTCATAACTCCTTAACTCCTAAATTAACATTCAATTAACGCCCTCAGAATAGCGGTGCTCATGACAATTTGGGATTTTGGCCGAAAAATCTCAAAAAATGGGTATTTTTGTTAAGTTACTGATATGATGCGTTTTACGTACCTTTCAATTAAAAATCGCAAGTGTTAACAAACATTACTCGGCCACTTTCCACCCGTAAACGATAGGTTTAGCATCACAAAAGCATACGTTTACGACATTAAAAGCAGGCGTTTGTGAGCCAAAAAGGGGTGATTTTGAGGTTGAAAACAGGTATAAAAATAAACG
>HF992518.1 GCA_000436695.1 Prevotella sp. CAG:1185
GCATGATTGCCGCATCACGCGAAATGTCGGATGAACCTTATGAAAAACATGTTTAATGTCTTGTTTTGTAGCCTGCAAATTTGTATCTTTGCATATGTGACACACGACAATCTTATGCTGTATTTAAGCTAAGCTTGTGTGCTTTTAAACAGAAGTTATAATAATTCAGGTTATGAAATCATATTTCTCTATTGTAGTATTTTTTGTGTTGTTATTGTCATCTATTGTAACAGGAACGGACAGATATCTTAGTACAGAAGACATGATAAAAGATGATTTGAATCAGGCTTTGGCTCATACTATTGCGGAAAAGGGTGGGGCATGGTTGGCTTCGGATACAATAAAGGCATATAGACAATTGCAGAATACGGCTTCAGGTCATGTGGCATTATTGATAAATGACGAATTATTCAATGAGAGGCTTTCGATACCTGAATTACGTGACAAAGCATATATTTCGTTTGACATATTATTAAAAAATATCGTTGCTCAAAATTCAGAATACAGTTTGAATAAAATATGCAGTGATACAATAATATTGAATCCGACTTCTTTAAAATATTGTAATGCTTCTGTTGCTATGCGCGGTTATGCCGAGTGTTCTTTTTTCATGGTTTTGAGTATGTCTGATCAGAAACTTCCGATAGTTTTAATGCTCTTATCTTTGCTTTGGGGCGGCATGACTTATTATTATTTTAAGAAGAAAGGACTTTTGTATCGTGTATCTTTTGCTGAAACTGAGAGTAATGATTCTTTAGGTGTTTATGCTAAAAATGATGATTCTAGTGTAATGTCAGTAGGCAATATATCGTATAACATACAGTCTGAAACGTTTTATGGGGCAGATAATAGAGAAATTAATTTGACACCTATGCAATTTGAATTGATGCAGATGTTTTTTAAGGCTGAAGGACATCGGCTTATGAAAACAGATATATGTAATACTCTGTGGCCAGGTAAAGATAATGCTAACGAAACTCTTTATACAATGATTAAACGACTTAAGCCTGTTATTGAGACAAATAGCAATTTGAAAATAGAAGTAGAACGCGGGCGAGCATATAAGTTGCGTGTTGATGATTGAAGTGTGTTATAGACGTATTTTCATATTGCTCTTTAATTTGATGTAATTTCTTGATTAAGAATGATTTAAACGATTTCTGATATTCTGACTTATGAATTGTCAGATAAATGTCAGTAAGTTGTCAGCGTAAAAATATTCTCCTTTATAATGTCTGATTTATCTTTGTGCGAAAAAGCTTAAAGATGAAAAAGACATTATTGTTTTTAATTTTATTAATGTTCTCATGTGTTTCTATAGCTCAGAGTTATAAAGAAGCAAAGAATGACAGTGTTAAAACGAAATGCGTTGATGAAGACAATGATATCAGTTATCATAAGAATGTTCATGACAATGACAACGCTGTATCTGATTCTTTAACGTTGAATGAGGTAGTTGTAAAAAGTTCGCGTGCTGTAAATACTAATGGGGCACTAAGAATTTTTCCTACAGATAAACAAAAAGAAAGTTCCTCAACTGCTTATGGCTTGTTGTCAAAGTTAGCTTTACCACTTATTTCTGTTGATGAAGTTGCACATACTATTTCTGCACCTAGTAATATGGGGACAGTTCAAGTACGCATCAATGATGTTGAAGCAACTAAAAGTGATTTGGCGTCAATAGATTTAAGCGCTGTGAAATATGTAGATTTTATAAGAAATCCTGGAGTAAGATATGGTCAGAATGTGGGTTTCGTAATTAATATAATTGTGAAAAAGGCTGTTAGTGGTTATGCTGTAGGAGCAGACTTGTCACACACATTGTCCTTTCCTAATAGTTCGGATAACTTGTTTGCAAAGTTTAATTTTGGAAAGAATGAAATATCTTTGAGTTATTGGCTGGATTTTTCAGACAAAAGGAAGTTACGATATGAAGAAACAGATCAATATCTTATGCCGGATAATTCATTTTATTACATAACGCGAAGGGATAAGGAGCGCAGACTTAAAAATATCTGGCATAATCTGCAATTAAAATATTCTTTTTCAGAAACTGGACGATATGTTTTTCAGGCTACACTCGGTACAGATTTATCAAATTGTCCTATTGACTATACTTTACGAGAAAATATTGTAAATCAAGACTGTGATACAGTTATGATAAATTCATCTGAAAAATCTTTCTCTCCTGTTTTGGATCTTTATTATAATCTGAATATTGGCAAAAATCAGTCAGTAACACTAAACGCGACAGGAACATATAGCGACGCTTCTTATTCATGGAGTTATGGTGGAAATTCACCTTACAGTTATACTTCTGATGGTGACAGCTGGTCGCTTTTTGCTGAAGGTATATATGAAAACAGAATGCGTCTCTTTACATTCTCGTCAGGTTTACAATATTCTTTGAAATATAACAGTAATAAATATTTAGGGGATGCAGAGGCTATAAATACTATACATAATTCACTGGTTTATGCCTTTGCACAGATAAAAGGAAATTTAGCTGCGTTAGAATATACTTTAGGTACAGGTGTAAGCTGTATGTACTATCGTCAGGCCAGTGATAGTTATAAATATTGGCTTTGGCGACCGGAGCTTTCTTTGGCTTATCCGTTTTGGGATAAATTCAAACTAAAGTATTATCTACGTATGTATCAGAATCCTCCGCGTCTTGAATATTTGGGAGATATTGATATAAGAAATAATGAATTAGAAGTGTCAAGGGGTAATTCTGCATTGTTTCCTACGCGTGTATTGGATAATTCGTTGACCATATCGTATCAGCTTCCGACATTTTATGCCGAAATAGAGACGTCTTATAGGAACAACTATCATTGTTATATGTCACAAATAAACAGAGAAACTGATGAGAACGGAAACACTAATTTTATTTTTACGCGTGAAAATCAGCGCAGAATTTTAATGTTTTATGTTAATGCATATACTCGTTATGATATTATTCCAGACAAATTGACGTTTGCTGCAACAGGTGGCTTTTTCCGTTTTTTCAATTACGGAAATACTTACAAACATCATTATTCATCGTTTAATGGTGCATTCAGGGCTACTGCATATTTGGGCAAATTTACTATCTCTGCTGATGCAAGTAACGGATGGAGTTTTCTTGAAGGTGAGACCCGTGTCGCAAATACTTATACTTATAGCCTTGCCGCATCATATAAATATAAAGATTTTATTCTTTCATTAATTTGGCAGAATGGCTTTCAGAATGATTTGGTTTATAATAAAGCATATTTGGTTAACAGGTATGTTGGAAAGATTCAGAAACTTATAGATGGTGATATGGGAAATATGTTAACATTTAAAATTAGCTGGCATTTGTCCAAAGGCCGTAAATATGAAGATTTAAAGCATACAGTTAATAATAAAGACAATGATACCGGCATAATAAAAGGGAATTAAATCAATAAAGATACGGTTTGTCAGGAACAATGTTTACTATCTGCCATATTTTTACAGAGTAGGTTTGGGCAAATATCATATTAATGTTACATGCGTTTTAATCTGCTTGTAATGATTTTGTAATACATAATGCTTAATATTGCAAAAAAATAAATAGACAATATGTATAATAAAAAACTGATTTTGCCATTATTGGCTTTGTGTGTTGGTCTGCCATTACACGCTCAAGAAGAAGATAAGGTTGATCTTACTCCGAAGGTGCACGGCACCATACGCGGAAAGTATGAGTATCAGACAGAAGAGGGAGACGGACGTTTTCAAGTTAGAAACGCACGTGTCAGTCTTGAAGGAAACGTGGCAAAAGCTGTTGAGTATAAAGCTGAAATCGACTTATCTGATGAAGGACAGATAAAGATGCTTGATGCATATACAAAAATAAAGCCTGTAAGAGGACTTGACTTTACGATAGGACAGATGCGCGTTCCGTTTACTATTGATGCTCACCGCTCTCCTCATCAGCAATATTTTGCCAACCGTTCTTTCATTGCAAAGCAGGTGGGCAATGTGCGTGATGTTGGTGCTACTGTCGGCTATTCATTCAATGTCGGAATTCCAATAATTCTGCAGGCAGGTATGTTCAATGGATCAGGTCTTACCAATCAGAAAGATTTTTGGACTAATAATATTAACTTTTCTGCTAAGGCTCAAATATTTATTCCTCATGGTTTTAACATTACTTTGAGTACGCAAAAAATACGTCCTGATCACATTGCTGTTATGATGTATGATGCCGGTGCTTATTATCATGCTCATGGATGGCATGTAGAGGCTGAGTATCTGTTCAAGCATTATGAAGACAATGCATTTAAGAATGTTCATGCATTTGAGGCTTTTGTAAATTATGATATTCCATTGCGTAAGTGTTTCTTTACAAAGATTTCGCCACTTTTGCGTTATGATTATATGAGTGATCATAGTGATGGTATGCGTTATCTAGATGGTGAGGAGAATACTGAAGGATCTTTGATTATAAACGACTATCAACGCTCAAGAATTACGGGAGGACTTACCTTCAGTATAGCCAAGCCATTTATTTCTGATATTCGTCTCAACTATGAGAAATATTTCTATCGTTCAGGTGCCATTGCCAAGCCATCAGAACGCGATAAAATCGTAATTGAGGTGATGACCAGATTCTGATATTTTTATAATGTTGTATAAAGACATACGATTGTTAGTGTTCCGCGCAGTTTCATAATTTAACGTGAGTTCGGTATAATAATCTTATGCAATAAGCCTACTTTTATCAATGATGTCAATATTGAGTGACGGTTTCTTAGGAAGCAGGTTGTATGCGATAAGCCCTGCAATCAGGTTGGAAGCAAAGCCGTCAATGCTGCGGTGCCTGGTATGTTCAATTTGGCAGACGTTCTTGAGTTCGTCGTTGACGGTTTCAATGAGCGCCCTTTTCCGCAGTAGGATTTTGTCGTACAGGTTCATGAGCGAGTTTTTCATGTTCTTCTTGAGTTTGGTCACAAGGTGTATGTCGTCAATGAAAAGCCTTTCGAAAAGCTCCTGGCTTATGTAT
>HF992519.1 GCA_000436695.1 Prevotella sp. CAG:1185
AAACGTTTATAAATAATAAGATGCGATTTAAGTGAAAAGGAGGCGTGAAAGCAATTAAAAATTAAGAATTAAAAATTAAGAAAATTACTTAAGCGTCAGCTAATTATGAATAGTGAAACAAAGTTCAGCGTCAGCTAATTGTGAAACGAAGTTCAGCGTTAGCTAATTATGAATTATGAAACTCCGTTCAGCGTCAGCTAATTATGAAACGCAGTTCAGCGCAAGCTAATTATAATCCTTTTTCTGAAATTATTTTATGATTATATCACAGCCTATATTCAGTCTTACGCCATGCTGATTGCGGAAACGTTGCATATCTTCTTTATTACTGAATGCAAATCTCCTGTGACGTTTGTTGCAGGCATAAGCCAGTTTATGCTTGAATAAAGAAATGTCATGCCACTGTTTAAATACTTTGATTGTTGTTGCCAACTGATCTTCTACGGCATGTTTAATCCAGTCCTTGTTCTGATCCTTAAGTTCTATGAATATAATATATTCATCATTGTGCAGCATGGCATCGCAGCGGTTTTCCATTTGTCCGTTTTCACGCCTTATCTCAATCTTGTTGTCTACGGCTATAAACGAGATTATCTTTCCAGACTTGTTAGTTACTATGGCTGTCCATTCATCTTTATGTTTTGCGTCGGTATCCACATAAGCCGGAGTCTTTGCTGCTTCATCCTCATCATCACATATTCCGAATAAAGCATCTCCAACAGGCATTTCATCCTTAAAGGAATCAATCACTCTTTCTTTCATCATAGCTGTCCAAGTCCTCCTCAATCTCCAATAAGTCGTCAAAAACGCTATTGGTATCTCTCAGTTTGATGTTAAGATAATTGTCGTCAGAAGGCAACCCCTCATAATCTTTCAGTTGTTCAACGGTGCCGTCATGCAATTCATATATAATCAGGTCGTCAGCATTAATCATTCCTGACATTGGTACAACATTATAGATACGTTCCAGTATATCTTCCAATCCTTCAGCACGTTTTGCCAGTTGCATAGCTTTAACAGACAGCGTAAGATAGTTTATCACATAAGGACTATGTGTTGTCATTATTAGTCTGTTTCCATTCAGTTTATATGCGTCAGCCACAAGCTCGTATAGTACATTTTTTTGAGAGTATGGAAACAGATTAAGTTCCATCTCTTCTACAACGTTTACAAAGCGAGAATATCTATATTTTGACGACACCTTTCTCAATGATGCCATTTTTACTTCATCACTCAGCGTGTTGTCACTTAATATCATATTCACTTCTTTTTGCAGAGCTTTACGTTCCTTGTCTGATAGTTCAGCCTTTGCCGAATTGTCGCGTACAATGTTCGACAGATTTTCTGATACAAGCAGTAAAGGCAATGCTGATTGAAATCCGCTGGATGCTTCCGACAGTTTTATTTCATAGTTCTTATGTTTAAGTTTGGGTATGTCGTTCAGTTTGTCATACTCAAAATCCACCTCGCCGAATGGCATCTTATATCCGCTTTTTATATCGTTTTTGGCTTTATCATATTCATCAAGGAATGTCATCATTGGATCGCTCAGTTCACGCAATCTTGTAGGATGCTCAACACTTCCCAATATGTTACGTTCAGCCGGCACATACATCACTTTGGCAATATTAAACAAATCGCCATCTTGATTATTATCTATTATAGATAATTTTTCATTTTCATAAACAAACGAATAGTGAAAGCCGTTGAATCTCAACTCCGTATCAGGCTTAAAGTATCCGTCAATACCGTTATATGCAGCATACGTCTTTCTGAATCTCGAATACTGCGTAACGTAGAGTTTAGTAATAACATGTCGCATCAGCGCTTTTTCAAGCCATGAAAAAAGAGAATAGAGCTTAGCCACGCAACTCTTTCCGGCGCCCTGTTCGCCAATCATGACAGTAATTTTACTAATTCTTACGTCAGCATTATTTATTGGACCGAAATTCTTAATACTTAAAATTTCTGTATTTTGCATCACAGTATTTTTCTGCAAAGATAGCGAAAGGCGAGTGCAATACAAAAAGAAAAAACATAAATTTTTTCTTTTTT
>HF992520.1 GCA_000436695.1 Prevotella sp. CAG:1185
TGGTGGACAGATACATTTATATTGACGATAAAATTCATTCAACAAGGTATGTCAAACTTTAAATTAAATCGCTACGTACATTCTGCTATAACAAAGTGCCACATGCCGACATACCATGAAACATAAACTGCGAGAAACTGCTTACACGTATTTTATCCCCTGTAAATAAATATGAGACGAGATGTCTGTAAAATACTTATTTATGCACTTTTATGCAACAATTCTGTATATTTATTCCTAAATTCCACAAAATATACAGATTTATTGAAAAATATATGCATTTTTCAGACTTATAGCAACAGAATTATTACTTTTGCAGCCAAAAACTTCAATAGGTACATTATGAACAAGAAAACAAGAATACCAAATCCTGCCGTTGCAATCACACCGCTAGTTGTGCTCGTAGCCCTGCTGGCAATGGTAATTCCAACATTCGGAGGCGACGCACTGTTAGGCGGAAGTCAGGTGTCACTGCTCATCGCGTCGGCCGTATGCGTAGGCATAGCCATGATAAAATACAACTATAAATGGAGCGTGCTCGAGGAAGGAATGGCCAAGAATATAAAAAAGGTTACTCCTGCCATTATTATACTTCTGCTCATTGGCGCCATATCCGGAACATGGATGCTGAGCGGAGTTGTGCCCACTCTGATATACTACGGCCTGCAGATTCTCACACCGCAGTTTTTTCTTGCATCGTGCTGCATTATTTGCGCCATAGTGTCTGTCATCACAGGCAGTTCATGGACCACCATAGCCACAATAGGCATGGCGCTGCTGGGCATAGGCAAGGCACAAGGATTCGACGAAGGATGGATTGCAGGCGCAATAATATCGGGAGCCTACTTCGGCGACAAGATTTCGCCGCTGTCAGACACAACGGTGCTGGCTTCGTCTACCACAGGCACAAAGCTGTTCACCCACATACGATATATGCTGATAACCACAGTTCCGTCTATGGTCATAACCCTCGGCATATTTACAGTTGCCGGACTGACAATGAGCCATACCGGCAATGAGCAGAGTGCCCTTTTTGCCGACACTCTGGCTCAGACATTCAATCTTTCGCCATGGCTGATGCTTGTGCCAATTGTCACCGGATGCCTTATCCTTGCCAAGCTGCCGACCATCATCACGCTGTTCATCTCGTCGGTAGTGGCAGGAATATGCATATTAATCTTCCAGCCACAAATTCTGTTGCAGATTGTAGGCGGAGACGTACTCGACTTCGCCACAGGATTCAAGGCAATGATGACGTCGGTCTTCGGAAGCACATCACTCTCAACAGGCCATGCCGAAATAGACGCTCTTGTGGCTACAAGAGGAATGCGCGGCATGATGGACACAATATGGCTAATTATATGTGCAATGTGTTTCGGAGGTGTTATGTCGGCCAGCAACATGATAAGCAGCATAACAAATCTTTTTGTGAAATTTGTTCACAAGCCCAAAAGTGCAGTGTGCTCTACTGTGGGCGCAGGACTCTTTTTCAACGCCTGCACTGCCGACCAATATCTATCTATCATTCTTACAGGCAACCTGTTTAAAGACCTATACCAAAGCCGCAGACTGGAGAGCAGGCTGCTTGGCCGTACTGTTGAGGACTCGGTTACTGTAACCTCCGTGCTCATACCATGGAACTCGTGCGGAATGACCCAGGCCACCGTGCTTGGAGTAGGCACTCCGACCTACCTGCCCTATTGCTTCTTTAACATACTCAGTCCGCTGATGTCTATCTTCGTCGCGTTCACGGGATTTAAGATAAAACAGATTATCACGCAGCCAAAAGAAGAAACAACTGCCTAAACACAGACACTGCATCAAGGCATACAATAAATAAAAACTTAAAGAGCTTATCGGTATAGTCAGATTATCCATGTTAAGACTAATACCGGTAAGCTCTTTAAATATCAAAGAATTTGTTTTCAGCAATCACGCTGGCATTTTCAGTTATCTTTCTCGTTCACACTTGCTATAAGTTTATTAATTTACCAATTTGCAATGTCGGCCGTAGCCTCAACCTTATTCTCAACATCGTCAGGAAGCGAAGGGAAGAAGTCGATGCCCGTGATGCGCTCCACCTCGTCAACCGTGTTGACATAAGCGTCTTTAGGGCGGTTGCCTGAAGTGTTTTTATAAATAAAGCCTATTGCCTGCGGATCGTCGCCAGTGCGCAACACCACCTTGAAGAAAGCCTCAGGCACAACAACCTTGTTTTTTCCTATTGTCTTGTGTTTACCTTTATACAATATGGGACCGCAAACTATATACACGCCACCATATTTCTTAGCCCATTTACGGCATGCCATCTCCATCTCGTTCCAGTCGCCACGGTTAAGATTGCCGTTCTGAGGGCACATATTGGTAAACAGAAACGACTCTTCCATGGCTTTCTTGCTCCATTTATTGTCGGCAGCCGGACACATATGCCCACGGTCATAGCCCGAATTGTAATAATCCCAGTCAGTCGCACGCGGTTCAGGCACGTCAGTGTCTTCAGCAAAATCCACATCCGAACGCTTGGCACTGCCCTCTGTACGCTCTGCAGTAAGATGCCATGCCACCCAGTTGGGCAGACGTGTTGTCTTGTTATACGAAGCCACATAGCCCGTGCGTTCCAGCATCTGCTCCGGGGTTCCCTTTGGCGATGTCTGCATAACCAGTTTATCGTCGGCATCAACAGAAACAGAAGTTTCTTTTTCGCCTTTAGCTTCAATTTCATCTCTACTTACTTCCTCGGCCAGCGCCCTGCCAACTCCGTTGACCAGCGCCTTGTTGTGCTTTGAAAAATCGCACGAACACAATGCGACAATCGCGCACAGCCCAACTAAATAAATTCTAGCTTTACTCATAACATCGGCGAAGATAACTATTTATAGGCTTATAAACAAAAAAATCGGGCTGATTTTACAGCTTCCACTGTAACACCAGCCCGACTCACTTATCCTACGTTAACTTAAACTGGAATGTTTACGCGTCCGTAGTTGTACATTTTCAAAACGTTCACACAATACTTGTTGAACTTCTTGTTGTCTAAAATCCTGTTAACAATCTTTTTCATAATCTTTTTACCTTTCCTATTTTTTAGTTTCTACATGTAGGATGCATCTTCACATCCTTGTTATCCTTTATCCTTTTCCTTTATTTCTGATGCAAAGGTAATACCATTTTTAGCATGCTGAAACGTTTTTAGCCTTGAATTTAGCTTTTTGAGCCGCTATTTTGACATGCGTCAAACCGGTTGATTTACATCAACGAAAATATGCCATAATGACACCTTATATAATAAAATGTATTTTTTATTTGCTCATTATCCGCACTTATATTATTTTTGTAAAGTAATCAAGAATGGCGTAAGGCCATATGAAGGAACTTTAGTAAAATCAATATTTTAAGCATGAACAACAATGCCACAATGCTGCCTGAATGGGCAAAACAAAGCGCAATACAGCTTACATGGCCCCACAAAGGCACCGACTGGCGTGATTATCTCGACGATATCTGTGCCACATATGTAGAAATGGCTGATGCCATAACGCGATACGAGCAACTGCTTATAGTTTCTCCCGAACCGGAAGAAGTGAAAATGATGCTCAGTAAAAGACTGACAAAATGTCAGATGAACAACGTAGTTTTTCATAAATGCCCTACTGACGACACATGGGCACGCGATCACGGATTTATAACTCTCGGAAACGACGGCACTTACAGCCTGCTCGACTTCTGTTTCAACGGATGGGGTAACAAGTTTAAGGCAGAATTAGACAACGCCATAAACCTAAGTCTTTATGAAAATTGTGTGATTGAAGGCAACTACGTAGACCATAACAACTTTGTGCTTGAAGGAGGATCAATAGAAAGTGACGGCCATGGAACCATATTTACAACAAGCCAGTGTCTGCTTGCTCCTAATCGCAACCAGCCGCTGACACGTGAAGAAATAGCACAACAACTCAGAAACATGCTTCATGCAGAACGCATTATATGGATTGACCACGGACATCTTGACGGAGACGACACCGACGGGCACATCGATACACTGGTAAGGATTGCTCCGGATGACACCTTATTATATATAGGATGCGACGACAAGGACGACAGCCATTACGACGACCTGAAGCAAATGGAAGAACAACTAAAAACATTCCGCACGGCTGAAGGCAAGCCTTACAGGCTGTTGCGTCTGCCCATGCCTGCAGCGATTTATGATGACGGTGACAGACTGCCGGCCACTTATGCAAATTATGTAATACTAAACGGAGCCGTGATTTACCCGACATATAACCAGCCAGACAAGGACGCCGAAGCGGAGAGTGTAATCAGAACGGCTTTTCCGGGCAGAGACATCATCGGCATAGACAGCCGTACCGTAATACGTCAGCACGGATCGTTGCACTGCTGCACAATGCAGCTTTATAGCAGAATTAACAAGAAACAATAAATTAATCATATTATTAATTACAACAAGTCATGGCGCATTATACAGCCAACGCGCCTATGCCATAACAGGAAAACAATACCATACAATAAATATTGACAATGAAAACAGGAATAATACAACAGCATAACACTGCCGACAGAAAATATAATATACAACGCCTTGCAGAAGGTATAAAGGCTCTTGCATCAGAAGGAGCAGAACTGATAATACTTCAGGAGTTGCATAACTCTCTGTATTTCTGTCAGGTAGAAAACGTAAACAACTTTGACCTGGCAGAACCTATACCTGGTCCGTCAACCGATTTTTTTGGTAAACTGGCCAAAGAATATGGCGTTGTCATAGTAACTTCACTCTTTGAAAAGCGTGCTGCCGGACTTTATCACAATACAGCCGTCGTTATTGAACGCGACGGAACAATAGCCGGAAAATACCGAAAGATGCATATTCCAGATGATCCTGCATACTATGAGAAGTTTTATTTCACCCCCGGCGACTTAGGTTTTCATCCCATCGACACTTCTATAGGACGCCTCGGAGTGCTTGTATGTTGGGATCAATGGTATCCTGAAGCAGCACGTCTGATGGCTCTTCAAGGAGCAGAAATGCTTATCTATCCTACAGCCATAGGATTTGAAAGCTCTGACGATCCTGCTGAACAGCAGCGCCAGCGTGAGGCATGGACTACAGTTCAGCGCGGTCATGCCGTAGCTAACGGGCTTCCTGTTGTTGCTGTTAACCGCGTTGGACATGAGACAGATCCGTCGGGAATGACTGGGGGCATAGATTTCTGGGGAAGTTCATTTGTTGCCGGACCACAGGGTGAACTGCTATACAGGGCATCTGACACAGAAGAAGAGCGAAAAGTTATCGACATTGACCTTGCCCACAGCGAGCAGGTGCGCCGTTGGTGGCCATTTCTTCGCGACCGCCGCATAGATAAATATACAGATATAGTAAAGCGATTTATCGACTGAGACATAAATTAATGAAGTTAAATTCATAATGTCGTATATGTCCCATTCGTCTCATTAATAAATTAATGATCAATGGAAGGAATAATTTTAGGACTACTCATACCATTCATGGGCACAATGTTAGGTTCGGCATTCGTGTTTTTCATGAAGAAAGAGATGCCGTCTCTGCTTCAGAAAGCCCTTCTAGGATTTGCCTCCGGAGTAATGGTGGCAGCTTCGGTATGGTCACTTCTGATTCCAAGCATGGATATGTGCAGTCACATGGACAAATGGTCTGTTATGCCTGCTGCCGTAGGATTTATTGCAGGAGTATGTTTTTTACTGGCAATCGACTATATCACGCCTCATCTCCACCTTGGCAAATCAAAGCCTGAAGGTCCGCGCAGCCACCTCTCACGTACTGCAATGCTGTCGCTTGCCGTTACAATTCATAATCTTCCTGAAGGCATGGCGGTAGGCGTTGTACTTGCAGGAGCCATGCAAAGCGGAGCAGGAATAACAGCAGCCGCAGCACTGGCAATGTCGCTCGGTATTGCTATACAAAACATTCCTGAAGGTGCCATAATATCAATGCCCATGAGAGCCGAAGGCAACAGCAGGATAAAATCTTTTATATTAGGCAGTCTGAGCGGAATAGTTGAACCTATAGGCGGCATTATTGTCATTCTGCTAGCATCAATGATGACACCAGTATTGCCTTATCTCCTTGCATTTGCAGCAGGCGCAATGCTGTATGTTGTTGTTGAAGAGCTTATACCCGAAGCATCTGAAGGCGAACATTCAAACATCGGCGTAATAGGCTTCTCTGCCGGCTTTGTCCTCATGATGATTCTTGACGTCGTCCTGGGATAAGGATTATAATTGAGAATGGAGAATTGAAAATGGAGAATTATGATTACCTTTAGTGATAATTAAGCAACAAGACAAATCATAATTCTCCATTCTCCACTCTCAATTCTCAATTTTCTAAATAAGCTTTAGAACATCTTCTACTATCTGGTCTTCTGTAAGATGATTGTCATGTAACAGCTGATTTACGTCATATCTGTCGTAAAGAGCCTTGCGGACGCCAAAGCATATCGTCTTCATTTCCGAAGGTCCATAATAACGGCTGATACGCTCACCGAAACCTCCGTCAATACATCCGTCTTCTATCGTGACAACTAGTTTATGATCTTTCTTTAGACTTTCAAGCATCTCCTCGTCTATACCAGAAACGAAACGCGGATTGATCAGTGTTGCGTTTATGCCCTTGTCTGACAGCATATCAACAACCTTCTCTCCCTTCTGATAAAAGTCGCCAAGAGCAATAACAGCAACAGTGTCGCCCTTCTTGTTCATCTTAAACTTATTCAGCTGACTGTAATCTGTGTCATAATTTTCATCACTATGTGCCACAAGAGCCTCAGGTATACGTATTGCAACAGGATATTTGGTCTGTTCTATAGCCCAATCTTCCATCGCAACAAACTCCTCATAGGTGGTAGGAGCAAGATAAACGAGATTAGGAATGTGGCTCAACATCGGTATGTCGAAGAAACAGATGTGTGTTATGTCGTTCATTCCATAGACTGAAGCACCTACAACATTGATTACAGCTGCATTTCCGTTCACACAAAGATCTTGGGCGATTTGGTCGTATGTACGCTGAATAAATGTGGCATAAGTTGTATAAACAGGGCGTACACCACCTTTTGCCATACCAGAACTCAACGCTACAGCCTCTTCCTCAGCAATGCCGACATCAATATACTGTCGTCCCATCTGTTTTCTTATCTCAGGAGTAAATCCGGCTCCTCCCGGAACTGCGGAAACGACGGCAACCAAATGCGGATCATTCTTTGCCTTTTCAGAAAGATATTTGCCGATAAGTGGCGGAAAATACTCTTCGTCATCTCCTGCCGAAGGTTTCACCTTGCCGGTTTTAAGGTCAAAAGGCATGCTCCAGTGAAATTTCTCTTTGTTCTCAACAGCAGGAGCATAGCCATGTCCTTTTTCTGTGTGTATATGAACAACAACAGGGCGTGTTGCGTCTTTTACCTGTTTAAATGCAGCAATCAGAGAAACAATATCGTTGCCGTCTTCAACATACATATAGTCAAGTCCCATTGACTTAAAGAAGTTAAGCTCTGCCTTTCCTCCAGTCTCACGCAGCAGTTTTAGATTGCCATACAGTCCTCCGTGATTCTCGGCAATAGACATCTCATTGTCGTTTACCACAATTATCATATTTGTTCCTATCTCAGCAGCCATATCAAAGCCTTCAAAAGCCTCACCGCCGCTCAAAGAACCGTCGCCTATAACAGCCACGATATTCTCTTTACCGCCACGTATGTCACGTGCCTTTTGCAAACCTGTGGCCAAGGCTACCGACGTAGAAGTGTGTCCTATCTCAAAACTGTCATATTCAGGTGATTCAACAGGTGAACTATAGCCCGAAACTTCATCAAAGCGCTTATCATCAAGATAACCATAAGCACGGCCTGTAAGCATCTTGTAAGGATAAACCTGATGCGATACATCAAACACTATCTTATCTTCAGGAACGTCAAAAACGTATGCAAGAGCTATTGTTGCCTCTGTAATACCGAGATTCGGGCCGACATGACCACCATGATTGCTTACACGATTAAGTACACCTTCACGAATTTCTCCTGCAAGAATGTCGAGCTGCTCCATCGTCAACTTGCGCACATCTTGCGGACATTTAATTTTCTCCAAATACATAAATAATTTTCCTTTATCTTATTTCCATGGCAAAATTACAACAAATAAGACAAACTACAGACATACAAATTACTTAAAAAAGTAAACATTCTACTCTTTCAAGTCAATATCCCTACCCGACAAAATAAACATATACCTAAAAAATGGCCGCTAGACACAAAAAAACGTCTGCGGCCATATATAATCTAAATTACTTATTCTCACTGCTGTCATCAGGGTCAACATACTTACCGTCTATCTTTAGAGGCTCAACATGGAGACTGATGTGCGTCGACTCGCCAAACTGTTCTCTAAGTTTTTTCTCAACTTCAGTGGCCCGTTTGTGTGCTGTATAAAGCAACATATCGCCCGGCATACGCAAATGCATCTCTATTGCGATGTTGTTACCTATACGGCGAGTGCACAGATGATGTACTCCGGTGACTCCAGGCTCACTCTCTGCTATCTTAACTATTTCATTTTCAATACTTTCAGGCAAACTCTTCTCCAATAGTTCATCAGCAGCCTGACGTATTAACGTCCATGCTGTCTTGATAATAAATACACTGACAACAACTGCTGCAATAGGATCGAGAACCGTCCATCGCGAACCAAGGAAAATGGCTCCGCCAATACCCAATGCCGTACCAATAGAAGAAAATGCGTCGCTTCTGTGATGCCAAGCATTGGCAATTACGGCTTGTGAGCCAACCTGATTACCGACCTTGACCGTTATACGATACACCCATTCTTTAAGGATGATACTAAGCAGGGCCGCTACAAAGGCAATAAATCCTGGCTGTTGAAGTTTTTCTCCCTGCCAAGCCATTATTATCTTCTCCACTCCACCATAGCAAATCATTGCTCCGACGAACAGCAAGGCCAGTCCGATTATAGACGTGGCAAGAGTCTCATACTTACCATGACCATAATCATGGTCATCATCTTGAGGTTTGTTGCTCAACTTGACAAACACAAGTACAATAATGTCTGTAATCAAATCAGACAGAGAATGAACGGCATCGGCAATCATGGCTGCCGAATGTCCGAGTATTCCGAACAAGAATTTCAGCACTACGAGAAGTATATTGACCACGCTTCCAAGCACAGTCACCTTGTAAATCTTCTTCTCACGCGTTTTTTCATCCATCATTTTTACCCCTAAACCAATATTTATAAAACCAATAATTTATTTTATTATCAAAATTACATTTATAGAAAGATGCACCAATAAGCCGCAGGTTTAATCTTTTAACAGTAATTTCACAACAGCAGCAATATGCCTGACACTATCAACATCAGATTTGCCGCACGTCGTTATATCATGCCGGCATATTCATCATACCGGCATGAATGCTAAACAATGTATTGCAACATCTATTGTTCTGCCTCGCGTTCTTTCTTTCCGAACTCTGGGTCTATGTCGATAAATGCCGTAACAAGGAAAGTAACCACACATAGGACGACAACAATGATGAAGAACCACAGATAACCGACTAGCTCCTGCAGATATCCGGCTACGAGTCCGGGCAACATCATCGACAGCGCCATAAGCGCTGTACACAGAGCATAATGTGAGGTCTTATATTCGCCCTGACTATAATATATAAGGTAGAGCATATAAGCCGTGAAACCGAAGCCATAGCCAAACTGCTCGATAAACACGCACACATTGATAATCATAAGGCTCTCGGGCATGGCGTAACTCAGATATACATACACAAGGTCTGGCAGAGTTATTGCACACACCATAGGCCACAGCCACTTCTTCAGTCCGTCGCGTCCGGCTGCCATTCCGCCGAGAATACCTCCGAGCGTAAGACCGATTATTCCAACTGTTCCCTGCACGAATCCATATTCCTGAGGCGAAAGGCCAAGTCCGCCGTTGCTTCCGCTGTCAATCAGGAACAGTGAAGACACCTTTGCCAAAAGTCCTTCCGGCATACGATAGAAAAGCATGAAAAGGAAGGCTATCAGCACCTGTCGTGCAGGCATCTTTGTGAAAAATGTCTTTATCGACTGTACCAGTTTTGCCCATACGTCACGGGCACCGGCATTACGCAGGCCGCGGTCTGACACAGGACACGGCAGCACCAGACTATGCCACAGCCACAAGGCTATAAACAAGCCTGTAACGCCATAGAACATAAGGCTCCACGAATATTTGATACTGTTGCGGAAAAGCACCTGCAAATTGCCGGCTATCATAACCAGTACACCTTGCCCGAAGATTGTAGCAAACCTGTAGAACGTACTCCTTATGCCGACAAACCACGCCTGTTTGTGCTGATCCATGCCTAACATATAGAATCCGTCGGCAGCAATGTCGTGAGTGGCACTGCTGAACGCCATCACCCAAAAGAAGAACAGCGTGCCCTGGAGCCAGAAACTCGTAGGAATGGTAAATGCCACACCGCCAAAGGCAGCTCCGATAAGCAGCTGCATGGTGATAATCCACCAGCGTTTGGTCTTTACTATGTCAACAAACGGACTCCATAATGGCTTTATCACCCAAGGCAGATACAGCCACGAAGTGTAGAAAGTTATCTCTGCGTTTGTCAGTCCGAGCTGCTTATACAAGATAAGCGAAATCGTCATAACTGCCACATAAGGCAGTCCCTCGGCAAAATATAGCGTAGGAACCCAGCTCCACGGGTTTCTGCTCAACTTCTTTCCTGAATTCATTTTTTGCAACAAACTTTATTTTAACCGTATATCTTTCTTATTTCCGCACCACGGTAGTAATGCAGAAGAATCTCGTCATACTTATATCCGCGCTCACCCATAACGGCAGCACCAATCTGACAGAGTCCAACTCCATGGCCCCATCCGGCACCTGTCAGGACAAAACGCTGCGGAACACCATCGCTCACATCATACTTGTCAACGACAAACGCACTGCTGTAAAGATGTGTATCACTCAGCACGCGTCTTATTTCAAGTTCCTTGCCAATGGTGAACGAACCTTTTGTGCCTACTATCTTCAGTTTCCAAATACGTCCGCTCTTTCCGCGGGCAACAGGCTGCAAGTCTACAATATCTCCAAGGTCGAGTTTCAGATTGCCGGCTATAAGCTTTGCCAACTGCTCCTGTGTGTACTCCACCTTCCAGCGATAGAAGTCGGCCGTCTCCTGGTCGTAGTCGTTGAGCACTTGCGACAGTATGTTCTTATCGTGCGTGTTACAGAATGCACCTTCGTTGCTTCTTATCCATTTCTCGGCCTCTTCCTCTTTGGTCAGATCAGGCAGATTGTCGCTGTTTCCTTCGTCATCTCGCAAAGCCACAAGATACGGCTGCGGCGTGTCTTCCCAACAATACTGATATTCCTCTGTTATGCCTCCACAGCACTTGCTGAAGCGTGCGTCGCATATGTCATCACCCGACATCAGTATCTGTCCGCGCGTTCCTCTCACAGCTTCTTCCACATGCTTGTTCTTAGCCTTGGTTATGCCCTGATAGCGTTGACAATGGTCATCGGCACATACGTCGAATATTGTGTGGTCGTCGCGGTCGTACCAGCGTATAAGTTCATCATCTTTCTTTATGAACGAGAAGAACCCGTTGCCTCCGCCGCTCTGACGTTTGCGGCGTGCCATCTGTGCCAGCAGCCAACTGCGCGATATAACGGCATGAGCCTTAAGAAACTCCAGCGACGAAGTGGCTTTCATTTCGCTTGAAATGACACTTATCAGATAATTTTCCACGGGCAGACAGTTGATGGCGCATATTTTGTCGGCCTCAACAACAATCTTCAGCGTGCCCTGGAATGTCTGTGTTTCCTTGCGCTCCCAATGGAAGTTAACGCCAATGGTTACGTCGCTAAGTGAGAACGACGCTCCCTTGTCACATGGCGTAAACGTTAATTCACGGTATAGGTTGCCGTTCCACAGAATGCCACCCTCTGAGAACGACACTTGCTGCGGTCCGGTTATAACCTCACCCTTTGCCATATACTCACCATTGAGCGAGAAACGTATGCTGTCGGCACTTACTATACCGACATGAACATCCGGCTCTACATGCTTGTAGCATTCTGCATTTCCATATCCGGCACACTGCCCTGCGTCCTTTATCTTTGCCACCACATCGCGCATGTCGCTGTCAGTGAGCGACACTTCACGCAATATTGCCTCTGCCTGCTCTGCCGTTATGCGCTCAAAGTCTTCTCTTCGTGGCGTTATTATCAGTCCTGCCATATCGAGCGCTCCCGGACTTACAAGCATCTTGGCGTCTCCTTCTGCCGAATAGCAGCCGGGTCTGTGCTTGCGGCGCGGGAATATTACCGACAGCCACTGTCCTGCCGACATCCAGCTCACGATGTTCATCATTGGCTCTGTGTCGCCGTCGTTCATAGGCAGGGCGTTGTATACTCTTCTGAAAAGGCTCTCATCTGCCTCGGCACTCTTACTTCTTATCAGCAATGCCGGACTTGCCCAACTGTTGATTACAGATATGTCGTTGTCGCTGTCGAGCGAATAAACCACCGTGATGTCGCGCACCAGTCTGGGCCATGATGCCTGCAGAGGCACTTTCCCGCTCGTTCCTGCCTGAAAATGCATGTGGTCTGGCGCTGAGGCACCGCATTTAGGACCATTGTAGAACACCATTATGTCAGGGTTCTGCTCCAGTATGCTGTGCATCTCCGTGTAATATTCAAGTATGTGCTGCGGCTGATGCCTTACTGCCGGAAGCGTAAAGTGTACTGGTAATATAGGATATGGATTTACCAATATGTCAAAATTGGCGTCAAAACGCTTTGCCGACTGTTCCTGAGGTCTGTTCTCCTTACACAGGAAACATGGGCGCTTGCTTATCGAAGCCTTGTCTATCGAAGCGCCTGTAGATACGATTCTGGCTGGATTAAACTGCACCATAAGCGGCATTCCGCCGTCACTCAGATCGCGCGTAAGCACTTCCTGAAGGTCTCTGAAGTTATGGCGTGCCATACTCCACTTTTCTATCTGCCTGTTAAAGAATCTGTAGAGCGAGCTGTCAGCCATGGCATCTGCCTTGCCCGCCGTCATCTGCTGACGAGCCATCAGCTCCATTGTGCGCAGACGGTCTTTATATAGGTTGTTTGCATTTATCTTGTCCACAGTCAGTGCGGCGTCGCTGTTGCCTCCCCAGCGCCGGCACAGATACAGTTCGGTATATATTCGTCCTATCTTATAACGGCGACTGAAAGCCAGTCCTGCGGCATAATCTTCGCCATAGCTTGTATTCGGAAAACGTATCTGTCTTAATAGAGGTGTAAAGAAAGCACGTGGCGCTCCCAGACCGTTTATCCTCAGCGCATTGTTGCATCCGTTGTCGTCGGTCCATTCCGCATGACTTATCAGTCCCGGCGGCAGCGTGTTAAGGTCGAAGTCACACATACGATAACTGCCTACTATCATAGCGGCATGCTGTCTGTAAAACTCGTCTACGATGGTTTGCAGGGTGTTTTCCGACGAATACAGGTCGTCGCTGTCCAGCTGTACTGCAAAGCGTCCGCAGCGCTCGTCGTCTATAGCTACATTCCAGCATCCGCCGATACCGAGGTCTGTGCGGTTAGGTATGATGTGTATCAGCCTTGCTCCTCCGTCATTTTTTTCAGCATATTGCTCAAGCAGGCGTGTGGTGTTGTCTGTTGAGTGATTGTCTACGACAATGACATTAAACGGGAAACTTGTCTTTTGCGACAGCGCGCTGTCCACGGCATCGCATATTGTCTTCTCACGGTTGCGCACCGGTATAATAACCGAAGCCTCGTAAGCAAAGTCCTGTTCGTCAAAGTCGGGCTTGCGGTAAAGACTAGTGTCAATCAATGCTCCTACGGCTTTAAGATGTGCCGTCACCGCCTGTTCCATCTCGATCTGTACATCACGGTTTGCAGGATTCACATAGTCAAACTGTTTAACGCCGCTCGCCCTGAGGTCGCGTTCTTCTTCTGTATATAACAATTCGTTTATGTGGAATATGCGTCCGCAGCGGCTCAGATACAGCCACAGCTCATACCATCCGGCGTATTTATATGAAGACTCTTCAACGTCGTGTGCAAATCTGTGCAGCAGCGAACCTTTAATCATCACCAGACTGCCGAAGTCGAAGTCGTCACGCAGACTGCCTTCCTGCCAGTCAATCACCGGGTGAGCCTTGTGCTCGCCGTTCTCCACTGATATACGGTCGCTGTAAACCATAGCCGCCTCAGTGTCAGTAGCCACGCGCATCATGCGCTGTATCGAATATTGCCCCATGCTCACAGGCGTGACGCCAAGGAAAACCAGAGCATAGTCAGCCATGCAGCTGTCGGCTATACTGCGCATTGCCGATGCCGACTTTAATCCGTCAACGACAATAAACGAGCAGTTTTCGGGCACGGGCGTGCTCATAGCCATCTCTTGTGTAACCATCAGGTTTATATGCCGTATCATGCGGCTGCCTTTAAGCTGACGCAGCGTGTTAGCCACAGCGTTAATGTCTGTGCAAGGCAAGAAGCAGTCTATTGTTCCTCTCATTTTTGTTTTTTCATAAATTGTTCACGCCGGACACATGCTTAGGTGCGCTGTTGCAGACTGCACACATGGCTGTTCCGGCGGTTCGTATTATATTGACGTGCAAAAATACACAAAAATCCTGACAACACTGCTCTATTTTACCTAAAATAACCTCACTGCGCTGCAGTCTTAAACAATTTTACACCGTACAATAACAATGCCGCCCAACAACAGCCGCCCTGCCATCATACCGACATGCAACGCAAGATATGTTATAAGCCACATTTATTACGCGCCATTTCGGTTTACATATATTAACAGCAAGGCATTTTTCATCATTTGAATTTTAACACTTAAAAATTCTATTTTTAGACAAACGCCGTGCCCGAAAAGGCATGAAATATCACATCTTGCGGCATATTGCAACGCAACTTGTATCCTTTCATATTGCAAAAGATATGCTTTTGTGATGTAAAAGGACGCATTTTGCATCACAAAAGCACGCCTTTTAGCCGCAAAAAAGGCATAAACATTGGGCAAAAGGGCACAAAACACATTTTCCGCAGACTAAAAAGCCGCGATAGAATGATGCCTGAAATCTCATGTTCCGACATATACTACTGAGCATCTGAACATTACACAAAAGGCTCTAAAACCAGAGTATTTTCGACGAAACCTGTCCCGTGTTTCAAATAATGCCACTTTTAAACTTTTTGAGTTAACCAAATACAGCTATTTTAAACATCATTAACAATAGAAACGAAAGTATTAATCACATAAAAGCTATAATAAAAACTGTTGTTATCGTCGAATTCAATAATAAAATATATCAAACCATGTTTAAGCTTATTATTTAACATGTTTTTCTTTGTTATTTTAGCTATATTTCATAACTTTGCAAAAGTCACAAAACACAGAACAATATGGGCATATCAAAGATTAAAGTTTGCTGTTTAATAATATTTCTACTTGCTGCCATTCAAGATGTTGCAGCACAGATTAATTTTGGAATAAAGGCTGGCTACCTTCGTTCAAAAACAGCAACAGAAATAATAGACAAGTGGCACAATGGATTCTGTGCCGGAGCTGTTTTATCATATGATATAAGTAAGGAATTTGCCCTGAGATGTGATTTGTTTTATTCCACAAGAGGATATGAATTAAATGATGGGACAATGGATGAAAATGGCCTCACAAGTGACGTTAAGGTAAATTTTGGATATATAAATCTTCCTATATTAGTAGAATACAATGTCCTGCCATTTGCCGCCATACAGGCAGGACCACAATTTGGACTGCAGACAAACAGAACCTTGTATTATGACGACGTCAAGCAAAATGACGCCCTGTTTGGAGAAAAGCAGATATTTGACTTCAGTTTAGTTGTCGGAATAAAATTAAAGTACAAAAATCTATTTGCAGAATTGCAATATCAGCATGGCCTGACAAGCGCATACAGACACGTTGATATATTTAAGACTAAAGCCATATCAGTTAATTTAGGATATATGTTCAACTTAAAAAAATAACATTATAAAAAACTTTTTTATTTAGCGACACTTTAATTGTATGTGTTTCATGCAACAATGATGATAATTTCCCAAACTATCAATCTAAGATCCAAACATTATCTGGTGTATTAACTACAGATACCCCCTCAAAATAGGAAGGATAAACAGAGTTGATATAACATTAGAATTTGGTTCTATTGATTCCACAAAACAAAGCACAACGGGGAGAAACTCTATAATCAAAAAAAAAATTCAAATTGAAAAAGTAGGCCCATTTAATTCACAAGGAACACCTCAACCATTAAGCGGAAGTGACTTCAAGAATAAGAAACTCATTGTTCCGTCTGGAATGGGTGTACCTGCAGGAATTTATTTTGGAGACGTTTTGGAAACGAGCAAAACCATAACATTACCGGAAAATGCATATACAGGACGAGTTGTTTTCAACGAGTCTGCATGCAAAAATTATGAAACCTTAGCGAGAGGAGTAAATTGGAAGATGACAGCTTTACCCAACGGCCGAATAGCAATAAACTGGTCGTTCTATACATTTGTACTCAATTATAATGTAGCCGGGTAAAGAATTTCTGAAGTTATACCTGTTTATGGAGCTGATGTTGTTATTCAATATTATTATGCATATATTGTAATAAAAAATTAAATATGCCAATATATAAATGCATATAAAAATAAAACAGCCACAAACAGTTAATCATTGATGTGGCTGGTTTTATATTTTCGTTATCAACTATCGCATATAGCTGTTTTTATATTTTCGTTATCAACTATCGCATATACAAAAGTATTAAATTATAAATAAAAACAAATGCTTAATCATAACTATCTCACTTTTTTTAGCTAACTTTGTCGGCTGTAAACAAAGATTTTTTGAGATGGAACAAAGCACTACACCGTTATTGGGATTAACACTTCACGAACTTAAAGATGTTGCCAAAGCCCTCGGAATGCCGGCTTTTGCAGGGGCACAGATGGCTAAATGGCTTTATACTCAGCACGTAAGCTCAATCGACGACATGCTGAACATCTCGAAAGCTAACCGCGAAAAACTGAAACAGCACTACCGCATAGGCTGCATGCCTCCGTCTGACTGCCAGAAGTCTGTTGACGGAACGATAAAATATCTGTTCCCTACTGAGAGCGGAAAGTTTGTCGAAACGGTATTCATACCCGACAAAGACCGCGCCACCCTGTGCGTCTCGTCACAGGTGGGATGCAAGATGAACTGTCTGTTCTGCCAGACAGGCAAACAGGGATTTGAAGGCAGCCTTACGGCAACTGATATATTGAACCAGATATACTCGCTGCCCGAACGCGACAGACTTACCAACATAGTGTTTATGGGCCAGGGAGAGCCTATGGACAACCTTGACAACGTGCTCAGGGCTACCGAGATTCTTACTGCCGACTACGGCTACGCATGGAGCCCCAAGCGCATCACCGTGAGCAGCGTCGGCGTAAAGAACAAGCTGAAGAGGTTTATCGAGGAGAGCGAATGTCATGTGGCAATAAGCCTCCACTCGCCTATCCACGAGCAGCGCGCAATGCTCATGCCTGCTGAAAAGGGTATGCCTATTGCAGATGTCGTTGAACTGCTGCGCAACTACGACTTCAGTCATCAGCGCCGCCTGTCGTTCGAATATATCGTCTTCGGCGGACTCAACGACTCTATGGTGTATGCCAAGGAGATAATCCGACTGCTCAAAGGACTCGACTGCCGCGTCAACCTCATAAGGTTTCATCAGATTCCTAACGTCGACCTTCACGGAGCCGACGACGCTACGATGGAGAAATTGCGCGACTATCTTACGTCTCACGGCGTATTCACAACAATAAGGGCAAGTCGCGGACAGGATATATTTGCTGCCTGCGGACTGCTCAGTACGGCAAGAAAGGAGAACCGGGATAAGTGACGACCTGCCTGCGGCTATTGTTTCTGACGGCCATCGTGGCCTTATGCTCATGCAGCGACGGCCCGCAGTCGCTGTTGCCTAAGAGCGGCGGACGGCCTTACGAGGTGCTGCTCGTGGCTTCCGACAGTCGTTGCGCAGCCGTAGTAGACAGCGTTCTGACACAGGATATGCCCTCGCTTCCGCAGTCGGAGCCTATGTTCGACGTATCGCAGATAGACAGCACACGCTTCAACCAGACCACACGTCTTGCGCGCTGCATCGTCATCGTAACTGTAAATCCTACAGTGTTCACGTCGACACGCATCAGATACGAAAAGAACGTATGGGCACGGCCGCAACTTGTTGTTTATGTCAACACGCCTTCGGCAGCACAGCTCGGCATGTATATGTCAAAGGATGGCAACAGACTTACCGGCCTGCTGACAAGGGCTGAAATAAACACGGCAATATCAGTGTTGCGTGCCGGAAGCAACCGCAAAGCCGAAGCAAACATTAAGAGTATGTTCGGATGTGATATGCTCATTCCGGCAGACATGAAGTCAAGTAAGAAGGGGCACAACTTTATATGGCTGTCTGACAACGGAGCCGACCGTATGCGCAGCATCTGTGTCTACTCCTACAGCGGCAGCACTCTCGATGCCAACCGTGCCGTGGCCATGCGCGACAGTGTAATGAAAGCCAACATACCGGGCGAAACCGACGGCATGTATATGCAGACAACACCAGAAAGCGTAACGGCAGGACTAACTAAGGATAAAGACCGCACCGTGATGATAAGCCGCGGACTATGGGAGATGCGCAACGATGCCATGGGCGGACCGTTCGTGTCGCTCTCTACAGTCGACTCAGTCAACAGCCGCGTAATAGTGGCAGAGGCTTTTGTCTACGCTCCCGGCATAAGCAAGCGCAACCTGCTGCGCAGTGCCGAAGCTGCCTTATACACGCTGAATAACAACAAGGGTTCACGCGGCAAGAAGAAAAGCAGGTAAGCACCTGACACACAATGGTTTTAAGAAAGAAACAGATATAACAAACATATACGAATATGGAAAACAGAAAACTACGCGTTGCAATAACGCACGGAGATACCAACGGCATAGGGTATGAAATAATTTTCAAGACATTCTCTGAGCCGGCCATGCTTGAACTATGCACACCTATCATTTACGGCTCACCTAAAGTGGCTGCCTATCATCGCAATGCTCTTGGCATTCAGGGCAACTTCACCATCATCAACTCTGCAGCCGACGCCCACAGCAACAAACTCAACCTGCTGACTACGTTCGACGAGGAGGTTAAAGTAGACCTCGGCAAACCGTCTAAAGAGGCGGGAGCAGCATCGCTAAAGGCTCTCGACAGGGCTATGGCCGACTATAAGGACGGACTCTTCGACGTGCTTGTTACGGCACCTATCAACAAGAACAACATACAGAGCGACGACTTTCACTTCTGCGGTCACACCGAATATATTGAGGAACGTGCCGGCGAAGGCAACAAGGCTCTCATGATTATGGTCAACGACATGCTGCGCGTGGCCCTTGTAACCACTCACCTGCCTATCAGGGACGTGGCATCTGCCATCACTAAAGAGAAAATTGTAGAAAAGGCAACTATATTCTATAACTCGCTCAAACGTGATTTCCGCATATCTAATCCGCGTATTGCCATATTGGCACTTAACCCGCACGCCGGTGACGGCGGACTGCTCGGCAAGGAGGAAGAAGATATAATCATACCGGCTATCAACGAGTTGTCTGAAAACGGCATACGTGCCTTCGGACCTTATGCTGCCGACGGTTTCTTCGGTCACGAGACTTACACGGCATTCGACGGTGTACTTGCCATGTATCACGACCAGGGCCTCGCTCCGTTTAAATGTCTCGACCTCGGCAACGGTGTCAACTATACTGCCGGACTGCCCATCGTGCGCACATCGCCCGACCATGGCACTGCTTACGACATTGCCGGAAAGAACAAAGCCGACGAGAGTTCTTTCAGAAATGCCATATATCTCGCAATGGACATATTCCGCAACCGTATTGAATACGACGAGCCTCTTGCCAATCCGCTAAAAAAACTGTATCACGAAAAGCGTGACGACAGCGAAAAGGTGCGTTTCGCCATAAACATCAACAAGCAGAAAGATTCTGACGCTAACGGCGAGAAAAACGAAAGAGGCGAAAAGAATGAAAAGAGCGATAAAAGCGATAAGAGCGAAAAGGACAACAACAACGCTAACGACAAGAGAACAAAGGATAATTAATATTTAAACATACACAAAACCGTCGGGGCTGTGCTGCGGCACTTCCCCGACGGCATATAACTTATACTATCGTCAACAGCATCGTAAAATCACACTAACACGATGAAAAGCCCCGGCGGGCAACTTAAAACATAAAGCATGAAAAAGAAATATCAGAACGCATTTTTTGTGTTCGGAATTGTTGTGCTCATCATAATGATAACACAACTCGACTTTAAACAGGTATGGGACGGATTGCAACACGCAGGCTATTGGTTTTTCGCGGTTGTTGCCCTGTGGGGACTTCTCTACATCATCAACACTTCAACATGGTATATCATCATCAGGAGTGGAGCTAAAGAAAAGCCAAACATCAATTTCTGGTGGCTCTATAAGATAACAGTGTCGGGCTTTGCCCTCAACTATGCCACACCGGGCGGACTTATGGGCGGCGAGCCTTACCGCGTTATGTCTTTGTCGCCAAAGATTGGCACAGAGCGCGCCTCGTCTTCTGTAATTCTCTATGCCATGACTCACATCTTCAGTCATTTTCTGTTCTGGATGCTGTCCATATTCCTGTTTCTCCTCACTGAGAAAGCAAACGTTGTAACAGGCACCGTACTTGCTCTCTGCGGCGCGTTCTGTATACTCGGCATCTGGTTCTTTATCAAAGGTTATCAGAAAGGCATGGCAGTAAGGATAATGAATCTCATAAAACACATTCCGGGCATAAAGAAACGTTCGCGCAACTTTATCGAAAAGCACAAAGAACAGCTTGACACCATTGACAGTCAGATAGCGGCACTGCACCGTCAGAACAAGAAGTCGTTTGTTTCTGCCGTACTCATGGAGCTTAGTTGCCGCTTTCTCTCAGCCTTCGAGATTCTGTTTATTCTCCGCGTGCTGACTCCCGACGTAAGCTTTGCTCCCTGCGTTCTCATTCTGGCCTTCACCAGTCTGTTTGCCAACCTACTGTTCTTCATTCCCCTTCAGCTTGGCGGCCGTGAGGGCGGTTTTCTCATGTCCACAGCCAGTCTTGCCATGTCTGCCAGCTCCGGCATCTTCGTTGCCCTAATAGTCCGCATCCGCGAACTCATCTGGACAGCCATCGGCCTGTTACTCATAAAGTTAGAAAAGAAGAGTAAAGAAGTGAAAAATTAAAAGCTAAAAGTGAAAAGTGAAAAATCCAAATACCAACGTAGTGCTTGCGACAAGAATCCACAAGAATATTGAATTTTTCACTTTTCACTCTTCGTTCTTCACTTAAACATACTCTTCACTTTTAACTTTTCACTTAAATAAGTATTACGTTTGCATTCAACTTTTTCGCTGTGCTCAAGGAGCTACTACTTTAACTCCCCTAACTTCTTTAACTCCTAATGAAAAGCCACAAGACATTTGGATTTTTCACTCTTCACTCTTCGTTCTTCACTTTCTATAGATGCTCTCCCTTGAACAATTATATAACTAAAATTACATTAAAAATACAATGCGTCTGCGTTATATCAAATAAATTATGTAACTTTGCAAGATAAATGAACACTACTGAACTGCAGAAGGTAAAACAGCGCTATAATATCGTCGGTAACTGCGACGGATTAAACCGCGCCATCGATGTGGCCCTACAGGTCGCACCGACTGACTTGTCTGTACTTATCATCGGTGAAAGCGGCGTCGGTAAAGAGATTATTCCGCGTATTATTCACGACAACTCTCCCCGCCGCCGTGAGAAATATTTCGCCATCAACTGCGGATCTATTCCTGAAGGAACGATAGACAGCGAGCTGTTCGGACACGAAAAAGGCTCGTTTACAGGTGCCATAGGAGAAAGTGAAGGTTACTTCGGCGTTGCAAACAAAGGCACAATATTCCTTGATGAGGTCGGCGAACTGCCAATGGCCACGCAGGCACGTCTGCTCCGTGTACTCGAAACAGGCGAATACATACGCGTAGGAGGTCAGAAGATAATGAAAACTGACGTCAGAATCGTTGCTGCAACCAACGTCAACATGCGCAAGGCCATCAGCGAAGGACGCTTCCGCGAAGACCTCTACTACAGGCTCAACACCATACCGATTCAGATTCCGCCGCTGCGCGACCGCGGTGAGGACATTCTCCTCCTGTTCCGCCTCTTTGCCATGCAGATGGCAGAGAAATATCATCTCCCTAAGATAACACTGTCTGACGAGGCTAAGTCGACAATGCTGAAATACAAATGGCCGGGCAACGTAAGACAGCTGAAAAACATCACCGAACAGATGTCGGTGCTAAGCCGGGAACGTGAAATCAGCGGCGAGGCTATACACAAGTTCATACCTGAGGACACTGAGAGCACACAGCTCGCAACGCTCAACACCACGGGCAGCCACTCGTATGAAAGTGAACGTGAGATATTATACAAAATATTATACGAGCTGCGCGGCAACGTGAGCGACCTGCGCCGCGAAATGAATAATCTGAGAAAACAGCTCGACACGGCGCACAACGCCACAGTAACGCCTGCAGGCACTAACCTGCCCTCAATAATAGCAGAACAGCCTGCGCCCATACCTCCCACTCCGCGCACATCGCCGACCGTTCAGGACGCCGTGGCAGAGGAGATATCTGAGCCTGAAAGTCTTAATCTTGAAGACATAGGACGACAGATGGTAGAGAAAGCTCTCGACCGCAACGGAGGCAACCGCAAGAAGGCAGCTCAGGAGCTTGGCATTTCCGACAGGACACTATACAGAAGAATAAAACAATACGGACTCGACAAATAGAAAAGTCTATATATATTAATGTGGAATAAACGACGCATACAAAGCGGCAACAAACAACTTATGCGAATCAATCAGATAAAGACAGCTATACTCACCGTCATGATGCTCTTGCTGGTGTCATGCAGCGTGTCATATAAGTTCAATGGAGCGAGTATCGACTACACCAAGACCAAGACCATCCAGATAGCCGACTTCCCCATCCGTTCAAGCTATGTATGGGCCCCCATGGCAAGTATCTTCAACAATCAGCTTAAAGATATGTTCGCCAACCACACGCGACTCATACAGGTTAAGCGCAACGGCGACATGAAGATTGAGGGTGAGATAACACAGTATTCTCAGCGCAACAAGGCCGTAACGGCTGAAGGAACGTCTGCACAGGCTGAACTGTCTATGACCGTGAACGTGAGATTCACCAACAACGCCAACCATAACGAGGACTTCGAGCGACAGTTCACCGCCACTTCCACATTCGAGACCACACAGTCGCTCAACTCCGTTCAGGAGGAACTTGTAACACAAATGGTTGAAGACATCACAGACCAGATCTTCAACGCAACCGTAGCAAACTGGTAAAAAGAATTATGAACATCAACCTCGAGCAGCTTATCAAACATCCGGAACTTATGGACAAGGAAACGCTTTACGACCTGCGTTCCCTCCTTGCCCTGTATCCCTATTACCAGCCTGCCCGTCTGCTGCTGCTTCAGAATCTGTACATTCTACACGACCCGTCGTTCGACGAGGAGCTGCGCCGCTCTGCCGCCTATATCACCGACCGCAAAGTGGTTTTCAATCTCGTTGAAGCGGCTCACTATAAACTGCGCTCTGCAAATCAGCAAAAGGACACTGAAAAGACCAGACAGCAGGGCACCGAGGGCAGCAACAGGACTATATCTCTCATCGAACAGTTTCTCGACACCATTCCCGACGACAAGAAGGAAGAAGACAGCAAGGAGCGCAAGAAGAAGCGCAGACCTACTCCTGCCGATGCAGCCATCGACTATGTGGCTTATCTTCTTGACACTGAAGGTGACGCCGACGAGACCAAGGAAAAGCCCGCAATGAAGGGACAGGATCTTATCGACAACTTCATCAACAACGAGAACGGAAAAATAGAACTCAAGGACGAACCTGAGTATGTGCCTGAAATAGAGGACAATGACAAAAAAGAGGGTGATGAGAACTATTTTACAGAGACTTTGGCCCAAATTTATATAAAACAGGGCCGATATTCTAAGGCTTTGGAAATTATTAAGCGTTTAAATTTGAATTATCCAAAAAAAAATGCTTACTTTGCAGACCAAATCCGATTTTTGGAAAAACTGATAATAAATAATAAATATAAATAAAAGAAAATGTATACATTATTCGTAATCTTAATCGTGCTGGCAGCACTGCTCATGATAGGCATTGTGCTGATCCAGGAGTCTAAAGGAGGAGGACTTGCGTCAAACTTCTCATCATCAAACCAGATCATGGGTGTGCGCAAGACCACTGACTTCGTTGAGAAGACAACATGGGGACTTGCAATAGCCATGGTTGTTTTCAGCGTAATCTGCGCTTATGTTGCTCCTAAGGCAACAACATCTGAGAGCGTTATCGAGAAAGCTGCAACTGAACAGCAGCAGACTAACCCGACGAACCTCCCGGGATTCGGTGCTAGCCAGACTCAGAAGGCTGCTCCGGCTAAGGCAGGCAACGATGCTCAGAATGCTGCACCTAAAGCAGCTCCTGCAGCTCCAAAAGCTCCTAAAACACCGGCAAATTAAAAAAAATGCAAAAAAGTACGGAATTTATTTGGTAGTTTCAAATAAATCCCGTACCTTTGCACTCGCTTTGAAACACTAAGCAACCAACATGGTGGATGTAGTTCAGTTGGTTAGAGCGTCAGATTGTGGTTCTGAATGTCGTGGGTTCGAGCCCCACCCTCCACCCAAGCGGAATTCTTAAAAAGAGTTCCGCTTTTTGTTTTTAATAGCCGGAAGACGGCAAGGCGACATTCAATGTTATGGAAGTTCCACATTTAAGAAATCAACCACGGCTTTATAATTTTCATAATCAATGAAACATTACCTACTCATAATTATTTTATCTGCAATAATCTCATCATGCAGTTCATACAACAGGCGTGTGTATATATGCACCGGCCCATACTCACGGGCATATCATAAAACGAGCAACTGCAAAGGCCTTGACAACTGCAGCAGAGACATAAAAGAACTTCCAGAAAGCGAAGCAATAGACCTGGGACGCCATAAATGCAGATTTTGTTATTAATTACACACACTATATTGCTTAATACGAAATTATGCGAAAAACAAAGATATAAGATATGAAAAAAGGATTCCTTTTATTACTCACATTCCTTATGTCGCTGACATTAGGAGCACAAAATTCTATAAGGTACGTAACAGCAAACTTAAATATGCGCACCGCACCAAATACAAAATCATACATTATAACGCAAATCCCCAAAGGCACCCCAGTAGCTATAGAAGAAGATTGCGACTGTGCATGGATACCTGTAAGTTATAATGGTCACATCGGATATGTATCAACAAAATACCTATCTAAGCATAAACATTCATACCATAGCACCAGACCACTCACTAAAACAAGATATTATACAAACTCAAGAGGCCATAGAGTACAATCTCCAACCAGATATACCTCTGCCCCTGCCGGAGCCACAGCATTATGTAATGACGGCACTTACAGCTTTAGTCAGAGCCGGCGAGGCACATGCTCACATCATGGTGGAGTTGCGCAGTGGCTAAGATAAATACCACAACTAATAGCACTCACACATTTGCCAGAAAAGTAAAGAGATTAATATCAAATATTTAATCTTAAGCAGATTAAAATAGACAAAAAAGTTTCGTAAAAACGAAACTTTTTATTATCTTTGCTGGCAAAGATATTAAAGATAAAGACATGGCTATATTCCAACTTGCATTATTAGAAGAGGCTAAAAATTTCCTCCAGAGCCTACCTGATAAGGCGTACAAAAAGATATTGTACAACGTGGATAGAGTAGCACGAGGAGAGAAGAACAAAGAACTCTTTAAGAAGTTGGAAAATTCTGAGATATGGGAGTTACGCACTCTCTATAATGGGATGGTCTACCGCTTGTTTGCCTTTTGGGACACTGATACACAAACTTTGGTGGTAGCCACCCACGGAATTATAAAGAAAACGCAAAAGACACCGAAAAAAGAGATAGCACGGGCAGAGGCAATAATGAAGTTGTATTTTAAACTCAAAAAAATATAAGATATGAAACAGGTAGGAAACATGAAACTCTACTCCTTAGAGGAAGTTAAAGACGAGCTTATAGGCAAGATTGGAACTCCGGAAAGAGACGAGCACGAGCGAAAGGTAGAAGATGCCTTGCACGCCTACCGAATTGGAGAGGCTATAAAAAACGCACGACTTAAACAGAACCTCACACAGGAGGAGTTAGGAGAACGTATAGGAGTGCAAAAAGCTCAAATATCACGTATGGAGCGAGGAAATAGTATAAGCCTTCCAACTATGAGCCGTGTATTTAAGGCATTAGGCATAACAACGGCTACTCTTGATTTGGGTATAGCAGGAAAGGTTACTTTGTGGTAATAGCATAAAGCACTAACAATAAAGAGGAGGACGCAAAAACACCCTTCTCTTTATTGCTTTATAGAATGTTGCGGGACATTGGAACTCTCCTTTGGAATTAAGCTCAAATCAATCATTAAACCACACGTATTTTTATCTATTTTGTGTATTCATACTTTCATCCATCTTTTTGTTCGCTTTTCTTGACACGACCAGCTATGCCTGCAAAATATATAACAAATAAACTCTCAATATAAAACAAAAATCTAGACCGAACCATAATACATGATTTGGGCTAAACCGGCAATATCAGAAATCGCAATCGCAGGATGCATTAAACTTAATAAAATACAGAAATATTATGAGAAGAATATTTTTTATCTTGTGCCTGATTATTATTTGCATAGCAGCCAAGGCACAATATTCATCAGAAAATTCTTTTATCAGAAAAGAAATTGTTTCTTATACAAAAGACAAAAAGGGATTCTATGTAAAAGAAACCAACAGAATGGTTGATATCGTTACTGACATTACTGAGAATTATGCTTACGACAAAAAGGCCCAGAATCTTTATGTCCTCACAGATAACAGCAATGTCGTAGTAACCCTGACAAAAGACTACGCCAAAATTATTAAAAGAAACAAGGACATCCCACACCTGTCAGGTGAAGCGCTTGATAACGAGATCGAGAAGCGCAACAAACTGTTATACGATAAATTTACAGCCCTAAACCATGAAAGGGAACAACAGATTACAGATTCTATCAACAAGGCCATCCAGGACTCTATCGATGAAGTTAATAGACTCAATGCAATAATGGCAGCTCAGAAGAAAGCACGCGAAGATTACATCAGCAACCATAAAAGCCATGAAGTTCCTTTAGGACAAAATTCCATAAGATGTGATATATGCGATAATGATATTAATACAGATGATGTTGTTTATACCATAGGCATCAAAAACGACACAATTTATTATGCCACAATAAATACAGGAGATCTTGATCTTTCATACGTGGAGCTGCATGAGTCAAAAATACCAGAAGCACTTTATTCTGACCATAACTTCATGTATCATTACGAAGTTTACAAAGATAGTCTTACTAATGATTCCTTCGACTACAAAAAGTTTGTTTATATAGAAGGCTATAAATATTACGAAGACTATTTGGCACGATTAAAGAAAGCCGCTCCATATGGTTACATTAACGAATGGAGTTGGAACGACGAATATTCTATGGTCACATTTAACATCCGCTATACCAATACGAATGCTAAAACCATTAAATATATTACTGTCTATTTCAGAATCACCAACGACGTTAACGATGTCCGTTGCACAGGTTATTTCAAAGGTACAGGCCCGCTCAAAGAAGGCGAAACGGCATCATGGAATTGGGATAGTTCATCCTATTTCACAGCCGGCGACTCTTCCAATATGAACATCACCAAAATCGTCTTGACCTACATGAATGGAACAAAGCAGATTGTTTCCGGCAAGTATCTACGATTTAATTAGCCCGTATATATCATGCCATACTCTATCAGACATATTTTAAGCTCATATATGCCCATAAAATACAATAGTCATATAAACTATGCCCTTGCCGTACTTAACGCTTTACAGCAAGTTTATCAGCCTTTCACACCTGTCTTGAAAGCCAGGCATAGTTTATATGGCTTCATTAGTGTCCCGTTAAAATGGGACGAGTTAAACAATTAAT
>HF992521.1 GCA_000436695.1 Prevotella sp. CAG:1185
GACATGCTCACCCGAAGCTACGGCTACGCCATGCAGCTGGGACAGACCGACGAGGCTATGAGCGCGGCGGCATATATGGTGGCTGTGGAAGACAGGCGTGGCAACAATAAGGGGGCTGACACATGGCGCGCCCGTTGCCGCACGCTTGAGCCTAAGGTAAGCTCAACGATGACGCTCGTGGCATATTATCAGATATTGTGCAGCGTCGAACTCAACCACAAAAACTGGCGCGGCGCGCTGCCGCTGTTCCGCAAGATTCTGTCTGTCAAGGGCATAGAGCAGATGCCGTTTGTTGTCTACGACTGCTACAACAACATGCACGAGGCGTACGCCGCGCTGGGACAATGGCATGAGGCATACACAACTATGGCAAAGGCAACGGCCCTGAAAGACAGTCTGTTTGAGAGTCAGAAGGCTGAGAGCATGCGCGAGCTTACAGTGAAATATCAGGCTAAGGAGAAGGAACTCGAACTGGCGCAGAACAAGGCACGGCTTGCACAGACGCAGATGTATGTCAGCATAGGTCTGCTGCTTACGCTGCTGCTGGCAGCGGCGGCCTTTGCCTACATAATGAGGCAGAAGCGCAGGGCGCGCATACAGGCAGAGGAGTTTGCAAGGCTGAAGGCCGACACGGGGCGCAAGCTCATGCAGAAGTATGTTGACGGACTGGAGAACGAGCGCGAACGGCTGGCGCGCGAGCTTCACGACGGCGTGTGCAACAGTCTGTACACGGTGCAACTGCGCATAGCATCGGGCAACACCGACGCCGAGGGGCAGGCGGCCATGATAGACGAGTGCCGCAACCAGGTTAGACGAATATCCCACGAGATGATGCCGCCTGAATTCAGCTATGCCGACATAAGCATGGTGCTCGACGACTATCTGTGCCAGGCTGCCGAGGCGGGCCGGTGTGAGATAACATATAAGGCGACACCCGAGGGTGCCGACTGGAGCCGCGTTGACGACTCTACAGCGCTCGAAATATACCGCATAGCGCAGGAGGCTGTGGCAAACGCCATGAAACACTCGGGGGCTACGCGCATAGACGTCAGACTGGCTGTGCAGGGCAAGGGCCTCGAACTGACCGTCACCGACAACGGGCAGCCGTCTAAGCGCGCGTCAGCAGGCATAGGGCGGCGCACCATGAGGCAAAGGGCTGCCGCCGTGAACGGACATCTGGACACATGGAGCAGCGACGGACAGACCATCGTGAGGCTTACCATAAGCCGCATGCACGTGAAAACGCCAAAGGCATAAAACATAAAATTCATTAAAAAAACCACGGATTTCCGTTATTGTAATTATGAATGTATGGTATAATTTTGCCCCTATGAACGAGGCACAAAAATATTTATTGCAGGATCTGTCGGTTGCGATAGTAGACGACCACGCGCTGATTCTTGAAGGATTCAAGAGTCTGATGCAGGGCTGCAACGCCAAAAACGTGGAGACTTTTGGCTGCGCGTCGGGCCTGATAGACGCCATGGGGCGCCACTGCTTCGACATATACATAATAGACATCGGTCTGCCCGACATCGACGGCTTTGAACTTATCGACAAGATACGTTCGAGGCATGCCGGGGCGAGGATTATCGTAAACACCATACACGAGGAAATATGGCTGCTGAGGCGCATGCTCGACAAGGACGTGAACGCCATTCTGCTAAAGTCGACCGACTTCATGCAGATGGTCAACGCCATAACGGCAGTGATGGGCGGAGAGCAGTATTTTTGTCCGGGAGTGAAGCGCAAGATAGCGCGCTACAGGCAGAAAATAGAGCATCCGTCGGAGAGGGAGACCGACATACTGAAGGCGATAGCGGGAGGATACACTTCGAAAGAGATAGCCAACATGCTCTTCATATCTGAAAACACGGTTGAGGCTCACCGCAAGCGGCTCTTCATAAAACTGGGCGCGCGCAACATTGCCGACCTGATAGTGAAGGCCATCGACCGCGGATATATCAACGCTTCGGAGATAGTGAGGGGCAACAGAAACGACAAGACTGAATAACCATACCTTCCGCCATAACAGGCGGCATAACACATTGAAATTAAACACTTTACAGAACACGGCTTTTTGCGCTGCAAAAGGCCGTGTTTTGCGTTGTAAAAGGCGTCCTTTCAGGCTCTAAAAGGACACATATTGCAAGGCGACAACATACCGGGTAATTTATCTTTACATTCTGCCTTGATTTTAAGCCGGCGAATATTGCTATAACATTTATTCGGCAATAAATCATAAGCAGGGCTGAAATCTGCCCGACAGGCATGATATTATTGTAGGGGAAATGGGGAAAATGTGAAATTATGGGACCTATATAATACGGAAAGTGTGAAAATAGAGGGTGATTATAGGGCGGAAAATGTGAAATTTGGGGGTGAAATTGGTACGGAAAGTGTGAAAAATATGTGTTTTTATGATGCGGAAAATGTGAAATTTACTATATTTGCAGATGTATCAAGACGTTTAGGAATATGGAGAAACTGCTGAAAAGAAAGATTGACAAATATCTGACTGACTGGAAAAACAAACCAGACAGGAAGCCTCTTATCATAAAGGGTGCCAGGCAGATAGGCAAGACACGCTCTGTTGAGTGGTTTGCAAGTCAGAACTATGCAAGCGTAATAGAGATAAACTTTATCGAACAGAAAAAATACCGTGATATATTCAACGACGGATTTGAGGTGAACGCCATACTGAAGAATATATCACTGCTGAATCCTGAATTAGAGTTTATTCCCGGCAACACCATATTTTTCTTCGACGAGCTTCAGGCATGCCCCAACTGCGCCACGTCGCTGAAGTTTTTTAAACTCGACGGCCGTTTCGACGTAATCTGCTCAGGCTCGCTCATGGGGATAAGCTACAATGAGATAGAATCTAACAGCGTGGGATATAAAGAGGACTACGAGATGCACTCGATGGACTTTGAGGAATTTTTGTGGGCAAAGGGCTATAACGACGATTTCACGGCCGACCTGTTCAGTCACATGCTCGATGTAAGACCGCTGTCTGAACTTCAGATGGACACACTGATGAGCCTGTTCCGCGACTATGTCATCATCGGAGGCATGCCCGAAGTGGTCAGCACGTATGTAAAGAACAAGAATTTCAGCGGCACGCTCGACATTCAGCGCCAGCTGCTGAAAGACTATGAAGAGGACATAACAAAATATGTTGAAGGCCTGGACAAGGCAAAGGTGAAGGCGGTGTATAACCATATTTCAACCTTTCTGGCAAAGGAGAACAAGCGGTTTCAGATAACCAAAATAGCCCGAAACGCGCGTAACAGAGACTATATGGGATGCGTTGAATGGCTCGCCGATGCCGGAGTGGTGAACGTGTGCTACTGCCTAAATCAGCCCGAACTGCCGTTGAAAGGCAACTACGACCCCAAAATGTACAAGATATATTTTAAGGACACAGGACTGCTGATAGCCTCGCTCGACGAGGAGGCACAGGAAGACCTTAGGGCAAACAAGAATCTAGGAACGTACAAAGGGGCGATATACGAGAATATCGTAGGCGACATGCTCGTAAAGCAGGGCTACAGGCTGTTTTATTACCACAGCGACAGGCCGGCTCTCGAAATGGATTTCTTTGTAAGAAGCGCCGATTCGCTTATACCTGTAGAGGTGAAAGCCAACGACGGGGCTACGGCTTCGCTGAACAGACTGCTGAATGACGACAAATATAATGACGTGAAATATGGCATCAAACTGGGCTACAGAAACATCGGATTTAACGGCAAATTCTATACATTTCCGTATTTCCTGACATTCCTTCTGAAAAGGTTCGTGGCAGAAAGGAAATAAATGTTTAATGAAAATGGACAAAAAGAAGGATGCTAAGAGCAAACATCTTCATGAAAAGAGATAACCCCGAAAGTCTGAAAAAGCCTACTTATAGTATATAATATGGAAAGGGCGTGCCCCCTGCCCTGCCTAATCAACCGTTTTAACCAATAAAAATATATCAGCATGAGCGACATTTCATATATACGCAAATACCATTCGCCGCTGGGAGAGATAACCCTGGCATGCCGCGGCGACAGACTTACGGGACTGTGGTTTGACGGACAGAAGCATTACGGCAGTACACTCACCGACATTAAAACTGAGGCCGACACGCCCGTGATAAGCCTTGCCGTGAGATGGCTCGACGAATATTTCAGCGGCCATGAGCCGCAGTTTATGCCGCCTGTAAGTCTTATTGGCACGCCGTTCAGCCGCCTTGTATGGCAAAGACTGACGGAGATTCCTTACGGCACTACGCTTACCTACAAGGAACTGACGCTGCGCATGGCTGCCCGTGGCGAGTGTGGCGAAGGTGCGGTTAGGGCTGTTGCGGCGGCCATAGGGCGCAATCCGGTGTCGATTATAGTGCCCTGCCACCGCGTTATCGGCTCCGGCGGCAGTCTGACGGGATATGCCGGAGGAATAAGGCGCAAGGAATGGCTGTTAAGAATGGAACTTAACGGAAACGGCAACGAATGGAGGCCGTAATGAAAAATATGCCAAAACATATACTCGGCTACAACAACTTTAAATATATTTTCACACCGGAAAAACTGAATATTAAAAAAACATGCCACAGAATATGTAATAAACATTAAAAAATTAAATAAAATGAACCATTTTGAACACCTGGTATTGTAATTTAAAAAAAATTTACGTAAAATTGCAAAGTTTGCAATAAGCTACAAAGAAACTATTTGGATAAAACAAAAAAAGTAATCATGAAAAACAAGGCCTTTTGTGCTTTACTGGCAGCATTATTGTCAGGAAGCGTAGCCTGCGCTGACACAGGGCAAACCGTGCGCGTTAACGGCTCAGTAATCGACAAGTTTGTCACCGAACTTACATTCAGCGGCGACAATGTAACAATGACTTTCAGCGACGGAACACAGACAGAAGACATGTCGCTGGTAACAATCGACTTAACCTACAACGACGGCGACGACACCACCACCGGCGTGTATGAGTTCGGAGGAAAGAAGACACAGGACAACCTGCGCGTGTATAACCTCAACGGACAGTATGTAGGCAATTCTCTCGAAGGCCTTGCCAAAGGCGTATATGTAGTAAACGGTAAAAAGGTTGTTAAAAAATAATTCCGCGCCATGAAAAGACTGAACAAACTATTTTGCGCGCTCCTCACAGGAGTGCTTGCCATGAACGCTAACATGGCCGGAGCCCAGAACTGGAACTTCAAATCTACACCATCAGACGACGAAGCCAACCTGAAGGCTGACTCAAAGAACTGGAAGTATGACTCGACTAACGACCGCTACTCTAATCTTAACGCACTG
The DNA here is from genome assembly GCA_000436695.1 of Prevotella sp. CAG:1185. GTDB lineage: Bacteria > Bacteroidota > Bacteroidia > Bacteroidales > Bacteroidaceae > Prevotella. Next base: position 5,316 of record HF992521.1, read on the forward strand.
AACGGGGCACTGACAGCCAACGGACAGAGCCTTAAGATGACCGACGGACTGACCTTTGAGGAAAGCGAAACCGACGGACTGCGCATAGACGTGGACAAGAGACTCATACTGAACAAGAAAGGCACCATAACCATTGTAGGACTGAAGGAAGGACAGGTGGTTACGGTTGAAGGTACGAGCAGCCACAAGACAACGGCAAGAAGCATAACAGCCACCAATCTGGCAGGTACTACAGGATTTGATCAAAAGGTTACGATGGAAACCACGCTGACATGCACGGGTACGGTTGAAGCCGACGGCGACGTGACAATATCCAACCCCGACGGAGGTTTCTATCTCTACAGCATCAACGTGAAGGACGAGAGCGAGGTTACGCCCCCGGTGAGCAGCTATAACGACGTGCCGCTCAACACAGCCAAGAACCAGATGGTGCTGACTCTGGGCAGCGAGGTGAAATATTATAACACCGACGACGTTAAGGTGGCATTCAACCGCGAGGCAGGCACCGTAACCGTAACGCCCAACGCCGGAACATGGCAGGACGTTTACACCAAGACCGTTAACAGCATAAGCTTCGCGCTGGCAAAGGACGACACCGAGGGCGGCGAAGTAAGCGAGGGCGACGTAAAGATAAAGACATACAGCGGATGGTTCGAGACAGCCTACATCGAATGGGAACTGCTCAGCGGCGCATCTTCATATAATGTATATGTAAAGGGCGGCTCTGTAGGCAGCGAATACACCAAGATTGACTATCAGCTCGTGCGCAAATATAAGTCTTACGGACGCGCCGACGTGCCCGGACTGAGCGCCGGAACTTACTCGCTGAAGGTTGTGCCCGTAATAGGCGGCAACGAGGACGAGAGCAAGGCCAGCAGCGTGGACGGCATAGAGGTAAAAGGACACGACCGCACTGGATTTGCATTCGCCAACGGCAAGGCTCCGGGAGCATACAACAACGACGGAACACTGAAGAAAAACGCCGTGGTTATATATGTAACCGACGACAACAAGGACGACATAACACTCGACGTTGTTACAAGCAGCAAGGGTGCCGTCACATCGTGCAAGGGACTGCAGACCATTCTCAACAGCATCAAGAAGGGCTACGACAGCCGCGTGTTCGTGTTCAGAATGATCGGTCAGGTAAGCGTGCCGGCTGATGCCGACAAGGGCGACATCGTTGTCGACATGGGCGGCAAGACTACATGCCCGGGCGTAACAGTTGAGGGTATAGGCAACGACGCCGTAGCCGACGGATGGGGCCTGCGCGTTAAGAACGCCAGCTCGGTTGAGATAAGGAACATCGGATTCATGAACTGCAGCAGCAGCGAGGGCGACAACGTGGGCCTGCAGCAGGACAACGAATATGTATGGGTGCACAACTGTGACATGTTCTACGGCAACGCAGGAAGCGACGCCGACCAGATTAAGGGCGACGGTGCGCTCGACTGCAAGAAGTCTAACTACATCACATTCTCATACAACCACTTCTGGGACAACGGCAAGGCTTGTCTGCTCGGACTGAGCGGCGAGAACGACAAGATGTACATCACGTATCATCACAACTGGTTTGACCACTCTGACAGCCGTCACCCGAGAATCAGGTCTTACTCGGCACACGTATACAACAACTACTTTGACGGATGCGCTAAATACGGCGTAGGCTCTACCAACGCGTCAAGCGTGTTTGTTGAGAACAACTACTACCGCAACACCAACCGCCCGATGATGATATCAATGCAGGGAACCGACGTGGCTTTCGGCGACGGAACATTCTCAAGCGAGGACGGAGGTATAATCAAGTCATACGGCAACGCATTCGCCGAGAAGTCGAGCAAGTTCAGCTTCATCACATATCAGCAGGACAACGTAGAGTTTGACGCTTACGAGGCTTCAGAGCGCAACGAGAAAGTGCCTTCATCAGTAAAGACAAAGAAGGGCGGAACAACATACAACAACTTTGATACCGACCCGTCGATAATGTACGAATATACTCCCGACCCTGCCAACGAGGTGGTATCAGTAGTTACAGGCAAATACGGAGCAGGACGCCTGCAGCACGGCGACTTCCAGTGGTCGTTCAACAACTCTGTAGACGACAGCAGCTACGACGTGAACAAGGAGCTTAAATCAGCCGTTACCAACTACAAGACAACGCTCGTAGGCATCTTTGACGGCAGCAACGACGAAAGCGGCAATCAGGGCGGCGGCGAAACCACAGAGCCTGGAGGCAACGAGGGTGAAACCGGCGAGACTACAGGCGGAGAGACAACCGGAGGCAACGAAGGTGAGACCGGAGGCGACGAAGGTGAAGGCGAAGGCACTGAAACACCTGTAACAGGCGACGTGATAACATGCAGCTTCGGTGAAAACAAGAGCTACTCTAACACAGCATTCTTCACAATCAGCGGCAACACATCAGGCACCAAGGGCACAATAACAGTGGACGGAACAGCCTATGAATATTGCCTCAAGATGGAGTCGTCTACAAGCATCAAGTTCACCACAACCGAGGACATGACCCTCAAGCTGTATTTCGGCAAGAAGGACAACCATAACATCAACATCGACGGCAACAAGGAAGATGCAGTTGCCGAAGGCGACCACTATGTTCTGACATACAGTCTGCCGGCAGGACAGCATGAGCTTACAAAGGCCAACACGGCCAACCTCTACCTCATAATGCTCATACCGGCCGGAAAATAATATCTACAGATAAAGGCCCTACGGCCTATGTAACAAACAAAGCGAGACAGCACGCATCATTCGGCGTGCTGTCTCTTTTAGTTTTTATGGCCGACAAATGTAAAACTAATAAACCGATAACGAGCGTCAACAATAAAAGCAACCGCTAAAATAAGCCCGACAATATATAATATAATGTAAACAAAAGCATCAAATATTTATCATTATAATCAAAAAGAGAAAATCCCAATAAATATTTATCGCAAATATGCTTAATATAATGACAAATTAATATTATTTATCGACAGAATGATTGATATAAATCAATTTTAACGGGTATAACAAAATAAATATTATAATTTATAACTTATTTGCAATAATAAATATTTTTTTGTGAAAAAAATAACAATCAAACGTTTTTATATTTAAACCATTAAACAGAATAGGCTTATGAAGAAAATTCTACTTATTGTATTTGCAATGCTCTCACTGAACACATTTGCAATGGTGCCAAAAACACCTTTAAAAACTGCCAATACAGAATCGCTAAAGCCGGTAAAATTTAAAGCACAGGGAAGTTTTAAGGATTTTGTAGGCTCAAAAGCAGTAATCCCCGCAGTCAAGGCTCCGGCAAAAGCCCCGGCAGAAGGCACTACATCGAAATTTTATATGGACTGCATAGAAGCAATTACGGGCATCCAATATTTCTGCAACTTAAATCATATATACTCGGAAATAACCACACCCCCGACAACAAGGCATACATTTCAAACATATTCTATACAACCATACTGGGCGACGACCTTTATATAGAAGGAACAGTTGACCCCGACGGAAGCATTGAGATAGGATACCAGAAACTTGCGGATTATAACGGAGCGTCATTATATATAGTCAGCATTGACCCAATGTCAGGTTATGCCGACACCGAAGCAACATTCAAGCTCAACTACGACAAGACAAGCAATGTGTATTATTCTGACGAAAACGCATACTTTGGCGTGTTTGTAGACTATGGCGAAGGATTAGAAAAAGAACCGGATACATATTGCAACATCTTAACATATTATCCAGAGGACTCTTTCCCCGAGCCAACAAAATATGAGTATTATTTCGCAGACAAAGCCGGCATGCCAATGGACACTTGGATCGACATGATCGACCTTGGCGGAGGATATTTCTATGTAAACAACATGATGCCCGGACACGAGGACGCATGGATGCTCGGAAGTTTCTATGACGGCAACATAGTGCTTTATTCATATCAGATAGCCACAGACAACTGCGCTTACGCATTTTTGGATAGAGAAGGATATATAGAGCCTGACGCCACACTGACATACAACAGCTCCACCGACAGCTATGACCTTGATTCAAGCTTAATGTTAGGCGACGTAATGTACGACAACGGCAAATTGTCAGGCAACGAACCCGGACTGTATATCTATTCTAACCTGCTCACCGGCCTGTCTATCTGCAACACTTCAACAGGTATAAGCAAGACCGAGAACAGCGGCAAAGATGCTGTTTCAACAGAATACTTCGACCTCTCAGGCCGCCGCATCAACAACGCGTCTAAAGGCATAAGCATAATGCTGCAGAAATATGCCGACGGAACAAGCAAGGCCGTAAAGGTGATGAGATAAGGAATAAATGACTTAACCTTAAAAAACATAAAGGCCAGCACAGGCTAACGGCACAAAGACGGCCAAAAGACAAAACGGGACAGCGCATATTATTCAGTGCGCTGTCTCTTTTTATTTTATAAATTAACAAATATGCCACAGGCCACAAAAATAAAAAAAGCATACAATCCGGCCATTTGACACGCAACAGAGAAACATATAACACGATGTAAGTAAAAACATGAAATAATTGTACTTAGTACACATAGCAGCGCGGCATGTGAATATTATGTATAAAAATACACTTAATATAATTACAATTTAACACAATCCCCGTTATTTGCTTAACATAAATCAAGTATCAAAAAATAAACGAAAAAAATATTATAAAATTAAACATTGTTAGACAAAAAAATATTACTTTTGAAAAAAATTTTCAATTAAACGTGTTATATTAAAACTAAAAAAATCGGCTTATGAAAAAACTATTACTCATTGTTTTTGCTGTGCTTTCAATGAACGCATTTGCACAAGCACCCAAAATTAAAAGTAACTTAAAGATAGAAAACACCTCTAAGTTCAAGAACATGGCTAAGCGCATCAACCTTCAGAAAGTAAGCAAAGCCAACAAGGTAAAGGCCAAGGCTCCTGTAAGCGGCACAACAAAGACATATTATGCAGACTATGGTGAATATGCTTATCAGATTGGTATTTTGGACAGATACCACGTAAAATACGATATTGTATTCGGTGACAACGGCGAAGTAAGCATTTCTAACTTATTCTCAAGAAGTTATATCGGAACAGACCTTTATATAACCGGTAAATACGACGAGGCTACCAACGAGATAACCATCGACAACAACCAGTATATATACAATGATCCGGAGACCGGATATGATTTCTTCGTATCTAACGTAAATACAGAAACAGAAACAGGCGATCCAAGCACCGAGACATTTAAACTTAAGCTTGACCCGGAAACAGGAACAATAAGCTCTGAAGACCCTGACGCATTCCTCGGTCTGTATGTAACCGACGGATCTCAGACGGCAATATATACTTATGCCTGCGCACTAAATTATTATCCTGAGGATATGTTCCCGGCTGCAACTACACACAACTATACTTACGATGACTACTACGGAGAAACCCAAAGCTCAACTGTAGACATTGTTACTCTGGGCGACGTTTGCTATGTAAAGAGTCTTATGCCTAATTATCCTGAAGCATGGCTGAAAGGTTATATTAACGGCAACGACATCGTATTGAACTCTTTTGCAATATGCGAAGACGATATTGCAATGCTGTTCGGAACAGAGACAGAGTATGTAGACAACGCTACTTTCGCTTACAACAGCGCCACCGATTCTTATTCATCAGAGAGCGGAATTGATCTTAGCGACTACTTCTACTACGATGGTGACGGAAAATATTATTTTACCGAAATGTACGAAAATATGATTATCAAAGGCGGCGTAGCAACAGGCATCAGCAGCGTAGAGAACAGCAATGACGCTGTTTCAACAGAATACTTCGACCTCTCTGGCCGCCGCATCAACAACGCAGCCAAGGGCATCAGCATCATGGTTAAGAAGTATGCCGACGGCACTTCAAAGGCTGTTAAGGTGATGAAATAAAGAATATCTTATACAATACTTTAATATAAAAACAGGCACGGACAAATATCCGTGCCTGTTTTTTTGTAACCTCCCGAAGCCATAATAATGCAGACGAAACGTTTTTATCCAAAAATTCAAAACCAAACACATATTAAGCCAATCAATATAAAACGCGATAATAATTTATTAAATAAATTACGATTTAACACTATCCGTATATTTTAATTGATATAAATCAAGTATATAAAAATAAATAAAATAAAGATTACGAAATTAAACTATATTAGCAAAAAAAATGTTATATTTAAAAAATTATTATTTCCAATTTTTTTATATCAAGACTAAAAGAATCGGCTTATGAAGAAAATTTTACTTATCGCATTTGCAGTGTTATCATTGAACTCATTTGCACAGGCACCAAAGTTCAGAGTAAACAAAACCAACAACTTTGAGACAAGAACCGTCGCTAAGTCAAAACTGACCGAGCGCCTTAACCAGCTGAAAGGCACCGCCACAGCCAACAAGGTAAAGGCAAAAGCTCCTGTGGCAGGCACAACACAGACATACTATGCCGACTATCAGGAATCTGTAACAGGAATGGGAATGCTCCAGAGAGTACACGTAAAATACAACATCATATTCGGCAACGACGGAACCATAAGCATATCAAACATGTTCCTGAGAAGCCTTGCAGGCAATGATGTATACCTGACAGGAAAATACGACGAGGCTACAGGCGAAATAACCATTGACAACAACCAGGAAATACTGAATATAAACGGAATGAGACTCTACGTATGCAAAGAAGACGGTGAAAGCGGAATTGAAGACCCCGACAACGAGTACAAGCTGGTGCTCGACCCGGAAAAGGGCATCGTAAGGTCGGCCGACGAGAATGAGTACATTGCCCTATTCATCACAGACGGCGAGACCACAGAGCTTTACACAGACATCAAAGACATGTTCTATTATCCCGAGGACATGTTCCCTGATGCAGTTTCTCACGGCTATTCATATACCGACATTTACGGAGAACAACAGAGCACAAATATAGACATCGTCACCATACAGGACATGTGCTACATAAGAAATCTTGCGCCTAAATATCCAGATGCATGGATTCCTGCCGTAATCAACAACAACAACATCTACGCATATTCTTACATGATAGGCGATGACGACACAGCACTGATGTTCGGCACCGAGACAGAATTTGTTGACTATTGCACATTCTATTATAACAGCTCTACCGACACCTATACAGGTGAGAGCGGCATAGAGCTTACCGACTATTTCTATTATCCCGCCGGTGACGCTTCAGTTCCTGAAGGTTACTATCTGTCATGCAGATACACAGACATGACCATATCAGGACTTGCATCAACAGGCATAAGCAAGATAGACAACAGCGACAGCGAAGCCGTTTCAACAGAATACTTCGACCTCTCTGGCCGCCGCATCAACAATGCAGCCAAAGGCATCAACATCATGGTGAAGAAATATGCCGACGGAACAACAAAGACCGTAAAGGTTCTGAAATAAAACAGCAGAAAATAATTGAAATATGCTATACAGGCAGACACGGACTGCATGTCCTTGTCTGCCTTTTTATTTACCTTACTGCGCCACGTACAAATTGTTTACAAATATGCCATAAGGGATTATTGCATGACCACACGCCGATAAACAGCGTACACGGTTATACGGCTATAACAATTTAACATTATCCAGGCATATTACTTGATATAAATCAAACATCTGAAAATAAAGAGAAAGAATATTATAAATAATAACAATATTAACAAAAAAAATATTATATTTGAAAAGATTTAATATTAAAAGTGCTATATCATAAAAATCGGCTTATGAAGAAAATTTTACTTTTTGCATTTGCAGTGCTCTCACTGAACACTTTTGCACAGACACCAAAAGTTAAAGTCAGTACATCTGACAAAATCAAGACTGAAGAAGTTTCTAAGTTCAAGACGGCCGCACGCATAGACCTGACCAAGGCCGGCAGCGCCAACAAGGCTAAGGCCAAAGCCCCTGCAAGCGGCACGACAAAGACATATTATGCCGACTATGAAGAGTCTATAACAGGACTTACAAGCATGATGGAAAGAGTGCACGTAAAATACGAAATCACATTCGGAGACGACGGCAAGGTGTACATACCTAACCTCTTCCTCAGAAGCGTCACAGGTGAAGACGTTTACCTGACCGGTACATACGACTCTGCAACAAACGAAATAACACTCGACAACAACCAGGAGATCTACGACCTCATTATGTACTCTTTATTCGTATCACAGAAGAACTATGACACGGGAAATCCTGACACAGAGGGATACAAACTGATATTAGACCCGCAGACAGGCATAATAAGATCAGCTGACATGACGAAATTCCTGACGGCTTTCCTTACTGACGGCAACGCAAACGAGACATACACAGACATCAGAGCCATAAACTATTATCCTGAAGACATGTTCCCGGCTCCTGAAACACATAAATACGAATACACAGACAAGAACAACAACAGAAAAGAAACAACCATTGACATAGTGAACATGGGAACACTATGCTACGCAAGAAACCTTCTGCCCACTTGTCCTAACGCATGGATTGAAGGATACTACGACGGCGACGACATAGTATTCAACTCTTACGACATAGGCGACGACGACCTGCTGATGATGTTCGGAAGCTATATCGAGATGGTTCCTTCATGCAGATTCACATACGACAGCTACGACAACACCTACAAAGGCGAGGAAGGCATCAACCTTATGGACTACTACTATTACTACGGCGGAGATCTGCCAAGCACATTCTATTCAGACAACTCTTGCTCTGAAATGGTTATCCACGCCGACGCAGTTTCCGGCATCAGCAGCCTTGAAAACGCCAAGGAGCCTGTTTCAACGGAATACTTCGACCTCTCTGGCCGCCGCATCAACAACGCCGACAAGGGCATAAGCATCATGCGCATGAAGTATGCCGACGGAACAACAAAGGCCGTTAAGGTGATGAAATAAGCCAGAAAAAAGGCAAATTTAAATTGTTTCAACAATATAAAGTGAGGCACGGGCATATTACCGGTGCCTCACTTTTTTTATATAAAAAGTACGGAAATCATTTTTTAATTTTTACTTTTTAATTAGTCGCCCCTTAAAAAGATTATTAT
>HF992522.1 GCA_000436695.1 Prevotella sp. CAG:1185
CGCTCTTCCGCGTCAGAAACCGCCGCACGAAGGTGCGCAACAAGAAGGCGCTCGAGGACGTAAAAGGCAAGAAGGGCGACTTCATCACCCGCTATTGCTACAGCGACGAGGAGCGCGTAAAGGCAATAGAGGAGCTTGGTCCCGACCCGGAGATAACCCGATTCAAAGGTTTAGGAGAGATAAGTCCCGACGAGTTTGTCAACTTCATCGGTCCCGACATGCGCCTTGAACAGGTAACTCTCCACAAGACCGACCAGGTGCAGAAGCTCCTGGAGTATTACATGGGCAAGAATACGCCCGAGCGACAGAACTTCATCATAGACAATCTGGTGATAGAGGAAGACCGTCCCGAAGAAGTGGAGAAGTTCTGACAAGGGGCAAAAGGAACATAAATGAATGGCAAAAGGAAAGTAAGTGAGGAGCTGAAGGAAAGTAAGTGAGGGGCAAAAGAAACATGAATGAGGCCTAAGATAAAAGTAAATGATGCTCAGGTGGACACAGAACAAAGCACAGAAGTAATCCGCCCACCGCATCATCAGTCTCATTCCTCCCATTTCTCCCATAACACCCATCCCTCCCATCAGTCCCATCCCCACAATCATCCCATAAAAGAAACATCACAGCAATGATAAACATAACTCTCAGAAAGATAAAAGCCGCACTGGCAAAGACAGCCGCAAAGGCCCTCATAGCCATGGCACCGGCCATTATGTCGTGCCTTCCTGCCGACGCGCAGATGAACATCGACTTCTCGTTCGACAGTCCGCTGCGCAAGCTGCAGATAGCAGAGATGGCAATAAACAACCTCTATGTCGACTCTGTTGACGAGAAGAAACTCGTTGAGGACGCTATAAGGGGCATGCTGGAGAAGCTCGACCCCCACTCTTCTTACGCCGACCCGGAGGAAGTGAAGGCTATGAACGAGCCCCTGCAGGGCAACTTCGACGGCATAGGAGTACAGTTCAACATGGTTGACGACACGCTGCTCGTCATTCAGCCCGTATCCAAAGGCCCGTCGGAGAAGGTGGGCATCATGGCAGGCGACCGCATAGTGAACGTCAACGACACTGCCATTGCGGGCGTGAAGATGAAGAAAGAGGAGATAATGAAGCGTCTGCGCGGACCCCGCGGCACAACGGTGAAACTGGGAATTGTGCGCCGCGGCGTGCCCGACATAATGTATTTCACGGTGAAAAGAGACAAAATCCCTGTCAAGAGCATCGACGCCGTCTACATGATTCGTCCGCAGATAGGCTACATAAGGATAGGAAACTTCGGCGCGACGACATACAAAGAGTTTCTGATTGGCCTCGAAAAGCTGAAAGCCGAGGGCATGAAAGACCTCATACTCGACCTTCAAGACAACGGCGGAGGATACCTCCAGGCTGCCGTAGAGATAGCTAACGAATTCTTGCCGAAGGACGATCTGATTGTATATACCGACGGACGCCGCATCAAGCGCATGAACTATAAGGCGCGCGGCAACGGCTCTTTCCTGACAGGACGCGTGTATGTGCTCGTCAACGAGTTCACGGCATCGGCCGCAGAGATTGTCACCGGAGCGATACAAGACCACGACCGAGGCATAGTAATCGGCCGCCGCACATTCGGAAAAGGCCTCGTTCAGCGCCCAATCGGCCTGCCCGACGGCTCTATGATACGACTCACCATTGCCCACTATTACACTCCTTCGGGACGCTGCATACAGAAACCTTACACCAAAGGCGACCTGGAAGACTACGCGATGGACTTTGAGAAGCGTCTGAAACACGGCGAACTGACCAACCGAGACAGCATTCACTTTGCCGATTCGCTGAAGTTCTACACGCTGAAAGAACACCGCGTGGTGTATGGCGGAGGCGGAATAATGCCCGACACGTTTGTTCCTCTGGACACACTTCAGTACACCAAGTTCCACCGTCAGCTCGTGCTGAAGGGCATTGTGATAAACACCGACCTGAAATATATCGACAAGAACCGCAAGCAACTGACAAGCGACTACCCGACGTTCGACGTGTTCAGAACCAACTTTGAAGTGCCGCAGGCTCTTATCGACGATATAATGAAGGAGGCGGAGAAGCAGAAGATTAAGCCTAAAGACGACGAAGAACTGCAGCGCACGCTGCCTTATCTGAAAACACAGCTCAAGGCTCTCGTAGCGCGCGACCTCTTCGATATGAGCGAATACTTCCAGATTATCAACGAGACAAGCGACATCGTTAAGAAGGGAGTGGAGCTCTCAGAGGGAAAGTAAAGGGCTGACGAAATAAGAGTAATGGGACCAATAAGACTAATATGGCGCCTGTGCTGATATTGTTGCACGGCCATTAGTCTTATTGGTCCCATTACTCTTATCCCCTAAATCCTTCTCAGAGCTTAATCATGGCAAGCGCCTTGTTCTCGGCAGCCTCCATAATCTCGCGCTCTCCGGGGCCTTTGTCGTTGATGCCGCAGAGATGCAGGATGCCGTGGATAATCACACGGTGAAGCTCCTCATTGTAGTCCTTGCCATACTGCTCGGCGTTTGAGCGCACGGTGTCGAGCGAAATGACGATGTCGCCGCTGATAACGTCGCCCTCGTCATAGTCGAACGTGATGATGTCCGTGTAGTAGTTGTGGCCCAGATACTCGTTGTTAACCTCAAGAATCTTGTCGTCGTTGACAAACATATATCCTATTTCGCCAACCTTACGTCCATATTCGGCGGCCACGGCCTTTATCCATGCCGATGTGTCGCGCTTCCTTATTGCCGGCATTTTAACGCCGTCGGTGTTGTATGTTATCATATTTTGCTGTTTATTTTCGTTCTGAAGGCTTGCCGCACGGCGTGCGGTAAATTATAGCCATGATGCGTTTTGGTAAGTCAGAGGGCCTTTAATTGCCCTCTGCGGGCGCTGTCTAAGGCTCCGCTATCTCTGTCTGGCGTCCCTGCTCCGGCGCGGGCAGAAACTCGGCAGCATCCTTGCCGAAGTGGATAAGCTCGCGCACCATACTCGACGACACGCTCTCATATTGCGGTTCGGCATACAGCAGTATGGTCTCTATGCCGCCTATCTTGCGGTTGATGTCGGCCTGTTCGCGCTCATACTCAAAGTCCTTTATGCTGCGCACGCCCTTGATGATGAAGCCTGCGCCCTCGCGGCGGGCAAAGTCGACGGTGAGGTCGCTGTATTCCTTTACCTCAACCTTAGGCTCGTCGGCATAAATCTGCGCGATGTTCTTCACCCTTGTCTGCGCGCTGTACATATATTTCTTGCGCTCGTTGAAGCCTACTCCTATGACAATACGGTCGAACAGCGGCAGCGCGCGGCTGACGATGGCATAATGACCTGTGGTGAAAGGGTCGAAACTTCCTACGAAAATGCCTGTTCTCTGCATTTATTTCTCTTTCTTGTTTTATTGATTTTTCTGTATGTATTCAGTTTTGCGGCATCGCCGGCGAGGCTCATCCCATGTTAAACAGGTCGGGCTCCATGATGTTGCCCGTGTAAGGATTGCGGCCGAAATGGCGGTAGGCAAGCTCCGTGACCATGCGTCCGCGCGGCGTGCGCTTGATGAATCCCTCCATGATGAGGTAAGGCTCATACACCTCCTCAACGGTTCCGGCATCCTCGCCTATTGCCGTCGCTATGGTGGTGATGCCCACAGGACCGCCCTTAAACTTGTCGATGATTGTCAGCAGAATCTTGTTGTCAATCTCGTCGAGTCCGTACTGGTCGATGTTCAGTGCCGTAAGCGCCACCTTGGATATCTCGGTGTCTATGCGTCCCGTGCCCTTCACCTGCGCGAAGTCTCTCACCCTGCGCAACAGGGCGTTGGCTATACGGGGCGTTCCGCGGCTGCGGCGCGCTATCTCTATGGCCGCCTCGTCGTCTATCGGCACTTTTAGTATTGATGCCGAGCGCTTAAGTATCTTGGTGAGCGTCTCGGGTTCGTAGTATTCCAGATGCAGATTGATTCCGAATCGGGCGCGCAGCGGCGCGGTGAGCAGTCCGCTACGGGTTGTAGCCCCCACGAGAGTGAAGGGGTTGAGGTCAATCTGTATAGAGCGTGCCGACGGTCCCTTGTCGATCATGATGTCGATGCGGTAGTCCTCCATTGCCGAATAGAGATACTCCTCAACGACGGGCGACAGGCGGTGAATCTCGTCGATAAACAGCACGTCGTTAGGCTCGAGCGATGTCAGTATGCCTGCAAGGTCGCCCGGCTTGTCGAGCACCGGACCGCTCGTGAGCTTGAATCCCACGCCCAGCTCGTTGGCAATGATGTTGCTCAGCGTGGTCTTTCCCAGTCCGGGAGGGCCGTGCAGCAGTGTGTGGTCGAGCGGCTCGCCGCGGTATTTGGCAGCCTCAACGAACACCTCGAGGTTCTCTACAACCTTCTGCTGACCGCTGAAGTCGCTGAACCGCAGCGGTCGGAGGGCGTTCTCAAACTCCTTCTCGGCCGACGACAGCGTCTCTTTTCTTATATCGAAATTATCGTCCATTATTCTTTTATCTTTCAGTCGAATGCAAAGTTAAGCATTTTATTTGTTATAATGACGCAAAACATGAAGAAACAGGGCACGGCAGTTACTTTTAACTTTGCGTGCCGCGATATTTCTTTCAGCCCCATGCCTCACCGCGCCCCGGCACCATACGACGGCAATGACCGACGCCCCTAAAAAGATGTCTGCAATAACAAACAGCCCCGAGAAGCTCTCCGTGCAAAAAAACTTTACGGCTGAGGGTTGCGCGTCACGGCTGAATGAAATATCTTTGTAACAGGTTATTAAATTATCTATAACGTCCGTGTAACAATTTTGAAACACTGATTACCGACCTTTGCAGCGCCGAAAGAAAGATGTGCGGCAATAAAAAACTTTACAAACAGGCCGCAGCCGGCCACATGTCTGTGCGCAGCGCATAAGCGTCTGTCATGATGCCATTTACAGGCATGGCGCGCATGGGGCTGAAAGGTAAAAAGAGACAAGCTGATTTAGGTAACTCAAAATATCACAAGAATGAAAAAATTATCAACAACATTGCTGATGCTTGTTCTCGCCGTGATGAGCATCATGGCGCAGACGCCCGAACAGTGGGCAAAACTTGAGAAAGATGTCAACTTCTTTGTGGCAAACGACCTGGGACGCAACGGATACTACGACCAGAAGCCTATAGCCGACCTCATGGGACGCATGGCCGAGACCGTGGGCATAGAGTGTGTGGCGGCGCCGGGCGACGTGCATCACTTTGAAGGAGTGCGCAGCACGCAAGACCCTCTCTGGATGACCAACTATGAACTTATCTACAGTCATCCCGAACTGATGCTCGACTGGTATCCCACTCTCGGCAACCACGAATACCGCGGCAACACGCAGGCTGTGCTCGACTATGCAAAGGTGAGCGCGCGCTGGGCTATACCGGCAAGATACTACACAAAGGTGATTGAGGACAACGGAACGTCGGTAAGACTGGTATTCCTCGACACTGCACCGATGATTGACAAATACCGCAACGACACCGAGAAATATCCCGACGCAGGCAAGCAGGACTACAAGAAACAGCTCGAATGGCTCGACTCTGTGCTGACTTCGGCCAAGGAAGACTGGGTAATAGTGCTGGGACATCACCCCATATATGCCGACACGGGCAAGGACACATCTGAGCGCGGCGACATGCAGGCACGACTGAACCCGATACTGACCAAGCACAAGAACGTGAGCATGTATATATGCGGACACATTCACAACTTTCAGCACATACGCAAGCCGGGCTGCAACATCGACTATGTGGTTAACACGAGCGGATCGCTGAGCCGCGCCAAAGTCAAAGCTGTTGACGGAACACAGTTCTGCAGCGGTCTGTCAGGATTCTCTGTAGTGGCTGCCGACAAGACCACTCTGTCGCTCAGCATGATTGACAAAGACGGCAACGTAATTTACACCATCAACCATAAGAAATAACACACTCTTCTTTTTTCTTTTAATTAAACATGAAGAAAGGCGGCAAGACTCACGGACTTGCCGCCTTTTGATTTTATTCCGCCACGTGTTAAATGTCTTAAAACGAGAATCAGGATACGCGTTTTAAATGATGAAAACGGCGCAAGGCGATGCAAATTGTAACCCATTGAAAATCAACCACTTAAAAATAGCCTTACAAAACGTGGCCTTTTAGCCTGCAAAAGGTGCCCTTTCAGGCGGTAAAAGGTGGCCTTTTGCAATGCAAAACACGGCCTTTTAGAAAGCGATATCTTTCGGCATGCTTTTCAGAAGGCGTTGTTGCTGAAAATATTTTACGTTTCATCATCACGCCGCACCACCCTGCCCCTGCGCTCAAATCATGACAGACATGTAAAATTTATAGCCTTCACACTTGTGCGTGAGCCTCAAACATAGTATATTTGTACCTGACATAAGGACGCATCGCCGCATGAAACTTCATACTGCAGACCTGCCGCTGAAACGGCACGATGCGCCCGTCACAAACTTATATGAAGACAATGAACACTGAAGAATTTATAATGCTTCACCGCAACGACGACGTGAGGACGCTCGCGCTGAAGGCTGCCGGAACCGAAGGCATCGACCTCGGCTACGCGCTCAACCAGATTGCGGGATGGCAGACGGCACGCAAAAAGCTGCCGCAATGGGCTGCCAACAGCGGCATAAAGTATCCGCCGCACATATCAATGGAGCAGTGCTCGTCGGAACAGACGGCAACATACAAGGCAAACGTTGCGCAGAGGCTTATCAGTAAGCTGCAAGACGGCGGCGCTGATGCCGATACCGGCACCACGCTGGTTGACCTTACGGGCGGGTTCGGCGTCGACTTCTCCTACATAGCGCGCCGCTTCAGCCGTGCCGTCTACATAGAGCAGCAGAGCCATCTGTGCGACATAGCGCGCCACAACATGTCGTGCCTGAGCATAAGTCAGGCCGAAGTGATGTGCGGCGACTCTACTCAGATAATAGCAAGCATGGGCCACGTAACCATGGTATATGCCGACCCGGCGCGGCGCGACAGCCACGGGGGGCGCACTTTTGCCATAAGCGACTGCACGCCCGACATGACCACGCTAAAAGACATGCTGCTCCGTAAGGCCGACTTCATTATGATTAAGCTCTCGCCAATGCTCGACTGGCGCAAGGCTGCCGCCGACATGGGCAGCTGCGTGGGCGAGGTGCACATAGTGTCGACGGGCAACGAGTGTAAGGAACTGCTGCTCGTCATGTCGAAAAGATACAGCGGCATTGAGACCATATATTGCATAAACGACGACACAACGTTCGCCTTCGCGCCCGACGAAGCTGCCGCCCTGTCCCTGCCCTACGGCGCACCGTCAGACGGCGGAGACTGTGCCCAAGAGCCTGCGGCATATCTATATGAGCCTAACGCATCGCTCATGAAGGCAGGATGCTTCTCGCTAATATCACGCCGATACGGCATCAGACAGATAAGCCGCGACAGTCATCTGTTTGTATCGCCCCGCGCCGTAGCCGATTTCCCCGGCCGCCCGTTCAAGGTAAGAGCCGTTACGTCGATGAACAAGAGCGAACTCAAGAAGGCTCTCGCCGGCATTGCTAAAGCCAACATCGCCGTAAGGAATTTTCCTATGACTGCCGACGCCCTGCGCAAGAAACTGAAACTGAAGGACGGGGGCGACACATATATCTTCGGAACGACTGAAAGCGACGGCCGACACACGCTTTTTATATGCGAAAAACAGCGCTGACGGGGCTTTAAAAGTTTACTTCGGCTTACCTCAAATTTTTCGTAAAGCATTGATAACTAACAGCTTATATTTTCAATAAGTTTACTTTTACGCTTACTTGCCGTTACATCTTATAATTTAACTTATTACCTTTGCACTGCAAAACAAATCTAATCTTATGACAAAGAAAACCTTAATTCTATCCGCCATAGCGGCTACATGCTGCATGGGAGTAAACGGACATAACTATCCTAAATTGGGAGTAGACCCAATAGACAAAGTAATCAGCGCCATGACACTCGACGAAAAGCTCGACATGGTAATTGGTGCTGCCGGCATAGACACCGACGCATCATCAACAATAGGCAGCTCGGCTGAACGTGTTCCGGGCGCTGCCGGACAGTTAAACGCAATACCCCGCCTCGGCATCCCTGCCATCGTGGTGGCCGACGGACCCGCAGGCGTAAGAATAAACCCCACACGAGAGGGTACAAAACAGACTTTCTACTGCACCCACTTCCCCGTGGCTACAGTTGTAAGCTCTACATGGAACACTGAACTCGCCAACCAGATAGGCAAGGCCATGGGCGACGAGACACGCCACTACGGCGTAGACGTGCTGCTGGCTCCGGCCACCAACATAATGCGCAACCCGCTCAACGGACGCAACTTTGAGTATTACTCAGAGGATCCGCTGCTCGCCGGAAAGATATGCGCGGCTGTGGTGAACGGCGTACAGAGCAACGGCGTAGGAACATCAGTTAAACATTTCGCACTGAACAACCAGGAGACCAACCGCACGAGCAATAACGTCATAGGCTCGCCGCGAACCTTCCGCGAGATATATCTTAAACCTTTCGAGATTGTTGTCAAGGAGGCGCAGCCCTGGACTATCATGACATCGTATAACAAAATCAACGGAACAATGAGCAGCGAGCGTGCTGACCTTGTTACGGAGATTCTCCGCCACGAATGGGGATTCAACGGAATGGTGATGACCGACTGGTTTGGAGGACAATTTGCCGAAGCGCAGATGCAGGCCGGAAACGACCTGCTGATGCCCGGCAAGAAATCACAGAGGGAAGAACTCAAGAAGGCTATAGTGAACGGACACATGTCGCTGGAGATAATCGACCGCAACATACGCCACATACTCGAGTTTATAATGAAGACTCCGACGTTTAAAGGCATTGAGGCCGACAACAATCCTGACCTCAAGGCACACGCCACCGTTACGCGAAACGCAGCAACAGAGGGCATGGTGCTGCTCAAGAACGACGGCAATGTGCTGCCGCTCGAAGGCTCAACAAAGAAGGTTGCAGTGTTCGGACGCACCGCTTACGACTTCATTGCGGGCGGAACAGGCTCGGGCGACGTTAACCATGCTTACGTGATAAGCCTCACAGAGGGACTGAAGAACGCAGGACTAAAGATTGACAAGACCGTTCAGAAGGCATACGAAAAATATATTCCGGCTGCCAAAGCCGCACAGAAGAGCGACACGGAACTCATCGGTCAGTTTATGCCGAAAAAACTTATAGACGAGATGCAGATAGCTGACGACATGCTCGCCAAGGCTGCCAAGGACAACGACATGGCGATAATCACCATAGGAAAGACCTCGGGCGAGTTTCTCGACAGAAAGGTAAGCAGCAACTTTAACCTTACAATGGCAGAGCAGAGCATGATAAACGGCGTTTGCGACGAGTTTCACAAGGCAGGCAAGAAGGTGGTTGTCATCCTGAATGTGTGCGGCCCCGTTGAGACGGCAAGCTGGACATCAAAGCCCGACGCGATACTCAACGTATGGCTGCCGGGACAAGAAGGCGGCAACTCTGTGGCCGACGTGCTCACCGGAAAAGAGTGTCCTTCAGGACGCCTGCCAATGACATGGCCGCTGACATACAACGACGTGAACAACAAGGCCGACTTCCCGATGCCCGACGAGATAAGCAACGAGACGATAAGCAAGACGCTCGAAGGATTTACAGACAAGCGTACAAACGGCTCTACACGCAACTTTGACTACACTGAATATAACGAGGGCGTGTACGTAGGCTACCGCTACTATACCACAAAGAATGTCAAGGTGGCTTATCCTTTCGGCTACGGACTGAGCTACACAACGTTCGAAAAGAGCGTTCCTGAGGCTAAAGTAAATGCCGACGGCGACATAACGGTGAAGGTTAGCGTGAAGAACGCGGGCAAGACTGCCGGCAAGGAGGTTGTTGAGGTTTATGTTTCTGCCCCCGGAAAGGACATGGACAAGCCTGCACGCGAGCTGAAAGGCTTTGCCAAGACACGCAAGCTGGCTCCGGGCGAGGCACAGACCGTGGAGATAACGATACCTTACGAGAGCCTGGCATCGTTCAACGAGAAGGACAGCCGCTGGCAGGTTGAGGGCGGAGAATACAAGGTTATGGTGGCAGACAACGCCGCCGACGCAGCTCCGCTCACTGCGACAGTAACCGAGAAGGCAGGCATCACTGAGACAGTGCGCCCATGTCTGCTGCCGGAAATGAAATAATCCGGCCGACTGGCTGAACGCAACAATCGTTTGATTTTAACGCAACAATCATTCGGGTTTAGCGTAAAATTCGTTCGGTTTAAATGGAACAATCATTCAGTAAATAACTCTTCATAACAAAACAATTCAACAACATGGCCCAAACGGGCCGATGCAGGAGAAGGAAAATGGTGCGGCAAGTCAGCCGCACCAACCTACTCTGCAAAATCGCCACAGGCTTTTTGACATTCAAAAGGCAACAAGGCACATAACAGAATGCCGTGTTTAATACGACAGGACACGGCAAGACACACTGCAAGACACGGCAAGGCGCAAATAAAAATGGCGCATGGCGCAACATGGAAAAACACATACAGCAAGGAGAAAAAACACTGAAGAGAAAAAGGAAAAACACTTGAAGCAAACAGGAACATGGATTATCACAGCAGACAAGGACATCTGTAGGCACGGCATGACATAAGAACAGGGATGAAAGAGGCATACACCTGCATGACTGCAACATACGGACACAATGGTAAAGGCTGCGCATCAGGCATATTTTTTGCTGCATGAAAAACGTGAATAATACAAATGTTAAACATAAAATAATCATGAAGAAACTGTTTATATCGCTCGCGCTGGCACTGATAACACTGACAGCAGGAGCACAGGGGCCGAGGGTAAAGACGGCCGAAGGAGTGATTGAAGGCACTTACGAATCAGGAATAAAGGTGTTTAAGGGCGTGCCCTTTGCACAGCCGCCCATAGGTGAGCTGCGCTGGAAGGCTCCGCAGCCCGTAAAGGCATGGAGCGGCGTGAGGTCTGCCAAAGAGTTCGGACCTAACCCTATGCAGCTAAATCCGTATGGAGACATGAACTTCGGCACCGACAAAAGAAGCGAAGACTGCCTCTATCTGAACATCTGGACACCGGCAAAGACGATGAACGAAAAGCTGCCTGTGCTGATTTACTTCAACGGCGGCGGACTGATTGCAGGCTCAGGCAGCGAGCCACGCTATGCAGGAGCCTCTATGGCGCGCAACGGAATAATATCTATCACGGCAAACTATCGTGAGGGAATATTCGGATTTTTTGCTCATCCAGAACTATCTAAGGAGACTTCTTACAAAGGCTCGGGCAACTACGGATTCATGGATCAGGTGGCTGCCATAAGATGGGTGAAGGACAACATTGCTGCGTTTGGCGGCGACCCTGAGAGAATAACTATCGTAGGCGAGTCGGCAGGCTCTGCTTCTGTAAGCGCGCTGATGGCATCACCGCTGTGCAAGGGACTGTTCGCTCAGGCAATGGGCTCAAGCGCTTCAGTGATAGGATATGGCAAGATAGCAACACTGAAGGAAGGCGAAAAGGCCGGAAAGAAAACCATGAAGGCCATAGGATGCAAGTCGATTGAGGAGATGAGGGCTATGCCTGCGGAAGAACTGCTAAAGAAATCTGCCACAAGCAACATGACAAAAATGTATAACATCGACGGATACTTCTTCACAGAGCAGCCGGAAGAGACATTCAAGAACGGCAGGCAGACAAAAGTGCCATTGCTCATCGGATGGAACTCTACCGAAGCTCCCATAACATTCCTGCTTGGAAAGAACCCCATGACCATCGCTTCGGTAAAGAAAGCAATAACCCCGCGCTTCGGCAAGGACACCGATAAGGTGATGGAGGCTTACGGACTGAAGACTGATGCCGACGTTGCATCACTGCCGGGAGCACGCCTCGCTGCAGATATGTTTGTTGGTTTCTCAACATGGAAATGGTGCGACATGCACGAAAAGACAGGCGGACAGCCCGTTTACCGCTATCTGTACTGTCACCCGAGACCTGCCATGCGCAACGCCGACATGGTGCCGGGACTTGCAGGAGGAGTGCAGAAGAAGACCGAGGAGAACAAAAACGCTCTGAAGGTTACTGGCGCCGTTCACTCTGCCGACATTGAGTATGCCATGGGCACCCTGCCTACTAACCGCGTGTACGACTGGCAGCCTGAGGACTTCACCGTGTCGGACATATTCCAGGGCTTCTATCTCAACTTCGTGAAGACAGGCAATCCTAACGGACTCGGCCTGCCCGAATGGACTCCGATTAACGGACAGCAGACTCCGTCGGTTATGCAGATTGGCGTCAACTCTTACATGAAGAGCGACGCACAGCTCGAAAACATATATCACACGGTTGATTCCGTGATATGGAAATAATCCTCCGGCACGATAAAACATACCTGCCGAGGAACTATAAAAACGGATGTGCCACAATGCCCAAAGGCATATAAAAAACTACGATTGGCACATGACGCGAAACGAAAAACAGGTAAAAGGGTAAAAGATTGATAATCAGACATTTACACAAAGGCCTTCTTTCACGCTGCGAAAGGTGGCCTTTTAGCTTGTAAAAGATGCCCTTTTGGAACGCAAAAGGCGGCCTTTCGCAACATGAAAGACCGCCTTTTACATTTTGCCCCTTATGAGGCTGTTATGCAGGGGATGTGAATATAAGTTTAATCTGTAATTATTTTTCATAATGAAGACGCGCTGACCATAACATCTCGCGGCACGGATTGCGCCACTAAAAGACACCGGCGCAGACCTTAATCCTTTGAATACATACGCGCAACGGTCGCGGCAAAATCCTTCTCGGGTATGCAGGCGCAATGGCGAACGCGCAGACGGTAATTATAGATGGTCTGCGGCGAATAGTGAAGAAACTCGGCAATGCTCACGCTGTCGGTTATGCCGAGGCTCACGAGGGCATAGATGCGAAGCTCAGGTGACAGTCCGTCGCCTGCCGGAACGAACCTGTTGCGCGCCTCGGGACGCAGAAGCGCCGTGAAGCGCTCTATGAAGTCGGGATGTACAGACATGAACCATTTGTCGAAAGAAGCGTACAGCGAGGCTATAAACGGCCCTGAGCAGCCATCCTGAAGAGCCTTGCGCGCCTTGGCCGACTGGCCTGCAACAATCATGTTGGCCGTGGTCTTACAGAACTTGTCAACCTCGTTGATATAGTCGGACATCATCACAAACGAGTCGAGCGACATGGCATTGCGACTCAACAGCACGTTCTCCATCTGCTCCTTGGTCTGCGTTATCTCATCGAGCGACGAGCGCAGGCGACTGTTGCTGCCCATGGCGCGGTCGAGCTCGGCCTTATGACGTCCTGAACGCCGCATGAACACATACACCAGCACAGCCGACATGGCCACCAGGACAGCAAGCAGGGCGATGATTATAAACACGTTGCGGTTAACACGCTGCTGCATGTTCATATAGTCGGAGATGATTATTGAGCTTGCGTTCACTATGTCGAAACTGCGCGCCTTGTCCTTATAGTCCTTCGCCATATTGATGCTTTCAAGGGCATATTCAACGGCGCGGCGGCTGTTCTTGTCGACATATTTAGTGTGAAGCAGCGTGATGAGCGACGACGCCTCTCGGTTGCCCGACATGATGTCGTTGGCAGCCGAGAGTATAAGATAGTGGCAAGCCTCGTCCTCCCTGCCATATATCGTGCAGCTCTTTGCCATGATATAATAGAGCATGGCGGCCTGAATAGACGGCACCGGAGTATCCTTAAGCCTGCGGGCTATGCGGTTGCGCAGGTCGGCATTGGTGCACATGCCCTCGTAATAGTCGGTTATCCAGCTATCGGCAGGCATATACGCCCCATATCTTTACCACAGCCACGGCATAGGCATTGAGCCCATTCTGGTGAACACGTTGCCGTTTGACGGGTCGGACACGAACATCCTGACACGCAGCTCATACTGCATCATAACCATGGCCACACGCTGGCGCAACGACGGCGGAAAGTTCTCTATGGGCGGAAGACTGCGGACTATGCTGTCGGCAACGAAAAAACTGCCCTGAAGGGTGGTGATGTAGAGCATGTCGATGTCTGCGAGCATGCTCTCCTCAACAAGTCCGGCGCGCTCGGCTGTACGCTTGCACAGGCGGACGTAGACAAGGGCCGAGTCGGAACTGAACTTCTTATATTCCTCAAACATGTGCCTGTAGTATGTGTAGCGTTCAATGTCGTTTGAGAAAGGGCCGTGGTTTGCCCCTTCAAGAATTGCGTTCTGGCGCGCTGCCATATACTTGTCAGCATTGGCAACAACAGTGTCGAGCATGGCAAAGTCGCGCTCAAGATTGAAAGCGCCTGATGCCGACGGTGCCGAAATAAGCACTGCAAGTATAACAAGTCGGATAAAAACGGGCAGCGACACGTGGCTTAACGGAAACTGACGGGACATGGTGCAGAATATAAAAAATTAAACTTTTAACTGAATACGACGGACAAACCGCTGACTGACAATGCCGCAACATGGCAGTAATGGGTTTACAAAGATAGCATATATTTGGACAACATGAAACAAAAATGGCATGATTTAGCTATAATTTATAAATATAGCTGCTGCCGCAAACACCGACAACACACACATAAAGGCGGCTGTAAAGACCGCGAGACCGGGCTTTAAAGACAATAAAACGCGGCACCATGGAGCCACACGGCTGCCGGGAATGGCCGCAGGAGCCATTTTAAGGCCGTCTGAGGCGATTAATGAAGCAGAGCCAATAAAGTATTCCTGCGCACAGCAAACACACGGGAAACGCGCTCCAAACGCCTACAAGGCCCCAGCCGCTGTGGATGCCGAGGAACCAACCGAGC
>HF992523.1 GCA_000436695.1 Prevotella sp. CAG:1185
CGGTTTCCTGCGACCACAGGCCGCCCACGCCATAGAGGCT
Organism: Prevotella sp. CAG:1185; assembly: GCA_000436695.1. Lineage (GTDB taxonomy): Bacteria > Bacteroidota > Bacteroidia > Bacteroidales > Bacteroidaceae > Prevotella. Next base: position 41 of record HF992523.1, read on the forward strand.
TCCGTTGTTGATGTATATGTGGTAAAAGTTGTTCGACGCCGGGCCGTCGGGTACAACGCCTTCGGTTACATATACGGGCACGTTGTCGCTGTTGAGCTTATATCCGGTAAGCTTTCCGTCGTCGGTTTTTGTCCACCAGATGCCTTCTGCCTGGTCAAACACCTTGGTGCGGTCAACGTTCTGCGCCACATAGTCGGCCGTGCGGCTCCAGTTGCTCTTGTCGAGCAGGTTGTCCTGCATGTTTCCGCGGTAAATTCCGTTGGTATTTGAAGCAGCGTAGATGTAGTTGCCGTCAATGTAGCAGTAGTCAACCGAGAAGCCGAGCTGATAAGAGTCGGATATGCTTCCGTTGCTGACGTTCATCTTTACTATGCCGAAAGCCGTAGAAAGGTAGGCATACTGGTTGTAGATATAGATGTTGTTGATGGTCTTGTCGTATGTTGCTTCCTTCATGTATAGGTCGGGCACGTTGGTGACATTGCCGTTTCTTGCAATCAGGTCGATGTTCGAGTTGGTGTATGCTACTACCAGCCGGCCTGTGTTTTTCGACCATGCTATGTGCTTTACTTCTATGTCCGACAGCAGGTTAGTTTTGTCGTAGGTTGATATAAGGCCGTCAGACGGGTTATATGAGAACAGTCCGCTTGATGCCAGCACATACACTTCCTTGCCCGTCGGCTCTATTTCGGTTATGTTGCTGTAGCTCGGATACAGCGTCCAACCGTCGGTTCCGTCTGCGGCTGAGGCTTGTTTGGCCACCGCTGTCAGCATGAGCAGGCAGGGCAGAAGATAAAAGACAATACGTCTGAGTGTATGTATGTTGATGTTTCGCATATTTGTTTTGTTTACAGTCTGAGGCTTATTGCTCAGATATATAACGCTGTCAAATAAAATTTGTTTTGTCTGACACCAAAAAATCTTTGTCCTGATATGCCTCTATATATTTACTCTTTTATTTATAATGTGCCATAAAAAGTTCTGAAGAGGCCTTCTTCGCGTAACTTGTCGTTCTTCAGATTGCATTGATTATGATGCTTGGTGACATTTTTACGGCACATTATAAAATGATAAAATGAATGTCCGCAAGTTGCCAATCAATAAATTCGA
>HF992524.1:0-34306 GCA_000436695.1 Prevotella sp. CAG:1185
ACAGTAGATAATAATCTTTTTAAGGGGCGACTATATAATAAGGTGTAGGACCATATCGTAACTTTTTTGAGTAAATTTTTTGAAAATATTTTGTTTTTAATCAAATTTTATATTAAATTTGCGTCCAATACTTAATGAAAGTAACAAACAGAAACAAACGTACTATGATGACAAGGCAAAAACGGTTTATACTTCAAGAAGATGAAATACCCACACAGTGGTACAATATACAGGCAGATATGGTTAACAAACCTCTGCCGCCTCTTAATCCTGCAACGAAAAAGGCTCTTAAGGCTGAAGACTTGTACCCCGTGTTCTGTGAGGAGTGTTGTCGACAGGAGTTTGACCAGGAACATGCCTGGATTGACATTCCTGACGAAGTGCTTGACATGTATAAATATTATCGTTCTACACCGCTTGTCCGCGCCTATGCACTTGAAAAGGCATTGGACACTCCAGCTCACATTTATTTCAAGAACGAGAGTGTTAATCCATTAGGAAGCCATAAGATAAATTCGGCTCTTGCCCAGTGCTATTATTGCAAGCAGGAGGGTACAACTAACGTTACCACTGAGACCGGTGCAGGGCAGTGGGGCGCAGCCTTGAGTTACGCGGCAAAGGTGTTTGGACTTGAAGCGGCCGTTTATCAGGTAAAGATAAGCATGAGACAGAAGCCGTATCGCAGCATACTTATGCGCACGTTCGGTGCCGAGGTGACAGGGTCGCCTTCTATGTCGACACGTGCCGGAAAGGACATCATAACACGCGACCCTATGCATCAGGGCTCGTTAGGTACGGCTATTTCTGAGGCCATAGAACTTGCTACAACCACTCCGCATTGCAAATATACTTTGGGGTCGGTTCTTAATCATGTTGCTCTTCATCAGACCGTCATCGGACTAGAGGCAGAGAAGCAGATGGATATGGCAGGTGAATATCCTGATATGGTCATAGCATGTTTTGGAGGCGGATCAAACTTTGGCGGAATTGCTTTTCCGTTTATGCGTCATAATATCAAGGACGGGAAGAATACCGAATTTATTGCTGCTGAGCCGGCAAGTTGTCCAAAGCTCACACGTGGCGTATTTCAGTATGACTTTGGCGACGAGGCAGGATATACTCCTTTATTGCCGATGTTTACGCTTGGCCACGACTTCAAGCCTGCCAACATTCATGCCGGAGGATTGCGCTATCATGGCGCCGGAGTCATAGTGTCGCAGTTGCTAAAGGACAAGATGATGCGTGGTGTTGACATTCCGCAGCTCGAATCGTTTGATGCAGGACTGCTCTTTGCACGCACAGAAGGTATTGTTCCTGCTCCTGAAAGCTGTCACGCCATAGCTGCAACGATACGTGAAGCCGTAAAATGTAAGGAGAGCGGAGAACAGAAAGTGATATTGTTTAACCTCAGCGGTCACGGTCTTATAGACATGACGGCATATGAGCAGTACCTCAACGGCGACTTGATGAATTATTCATTGTCTGACGATGAAATCAGAAAGAACACTGAGGGCCTTGAACATATATTATGACATGACCCTTGAAACAACGGCTTTTAGCATGGTCTTGACATTCCGTATCGTCAGATATCGAACGGTATAGGTTAGTTTTTTCTAATAACATAATTGATAAAATATAGAGACTTGTTGATGGTTGTTATATAAGAGTTAGTTAATTTTATTGGGAATAAGTTGTGTATTAAAGCCGCTTTTGCAGTGATGCAAACGGTGAATATGTCTTTATATTCAGTTGTGGTAAAGAGAGATATGCAATAATGGCGTTTATGGCATTGCAGGTGCAGATATAAATAATATAACACGGATTTACCATACAATGTAATTTTACTCATAGTCACGCTTCTGCATTTGTTGGCTATTAACGTTTTGCATACTCTCTTTACAAAGATAATAGATTAAAGATGATTGATTTTCAGATGTAACAGCCGGCTCAAATCCACTTCGGTTTTGAGCCGGATTTTTTTGTCATATATAAATTATGCCGGCGCATTAAGTGCTTTATGAATTGGATAAAACACTACCGTGAAACGTCATATCCCTGACGTTCAGACGCATTTATGCGGATATATGTAAAAACGCCATATCATACTATGCATTTCTGATTTATGATATGGCGCTTTTGTTTATATATATGTTGATATTTTATTTCAGTCCCCAGGCCTTGATTGCAATGCTGCTTTCAACCTTGTTCTCTATGTCGTCTGGCAGATTGCAGAAAAAGTCGATGCCTGTGAGTTCCTCAAGCTTGTCTATCGTGACGGCATATAGTGAGAGCGGGTCGTCTGTACGCCAGTCGTCTTTTTTCTGTTCAGCCCAGAAACCTATGGCTCTGTAGCCTTCGCTGTTTTTAAGAAGGCATGCCATGAAGAAGTATTTAGGTACGATGAGCTTGCCTTGTATTCTTGAAATTATCTGACTTTCATTGTCTATTGTTCCGCCTTTGCATACATAAAGTGTATCGGTCTTTGCGCGAGGAGTCCATGTGCGCACTTGGTCTTCCATTCTTACCCAAAGGCCTTCACCCTGATCCTGACCGCTGTTTGAATAGCCGTTGAACTTATGATATTGCGGCTGCATATTTGTAAGGTAGAAGGTCTGGTAATTTGCGTCATAAGAATATTTCCTGTCAGCATTCGGACAAATGTGTCCGTGCTCATAGCCGGAGCCGTAGAAATAGTCTTCGTCCCAGTAATAGTCAGAGCTTAGGTTCGGGTCGTTATAGTATTTGTCGGTTACGCGGCTATAGTTTCCCGTATATCCTTGATGCATCTGATAGCACGACCAGCGCTGTGATTTCTTTGAGCAGTCCCATTCAACGCAGTAGTTTATTTCGTCTTTGTCGTATTGCTTATCGCCTTTTGTCCTGTATATAAGCACGATGCTGTTGCCGCCTTTCAGCCGCGGAAACTCAAGTCTTGTTACGGCTGCATCTGTTGTAACCTTATTTTTGTTGAGGTTAATTTCTTCTTTTTCTCCTCCTTCGCCGTTATTGTCGTCATTGCTGCACGAAGTGATGATGAGGAGCAGGCATGGCAACATAAGCAATAGCTTCAGTAGTTGTGCCTTGTTTAAAATATTTTTTGTAGACATATTACAGAATAATGATGTAATCGGATGAAATATAGGCAGGCGTAATGATGATTAGACGTCTGCATGGAAAGAAAACTATAGTAGACAAAAAGTGCGCTTAAACGTATATGCAACTACGCCTAAACGCACTTTGTATGCTAATCGAAATATGGTAATCTATTATTTGCGAGCTTTACCATAGCGGCTCATGAACTTGTCTACGCGACCAGCTGAGTCAACGAGCTTGCTCTTACCTGTATAGAACGGGTGAGATGTGCTTGAAATTTCGACTTTTACCACCGGGTAAGTTTCGCCTTCAAATTCTACTGTCTCTGTAGTCTTGCATGTAGAACGTGTAAGGAACATATCGCCGTTGGACATATCCTTAAATACGACGGGGCGATAGTTTTCTGGATGAATACCTTTTTTCATTTTGTTTTCAAATATTGTTGTTAAAAATATAGTTACATATTACAGGCTGCAAAATTACGAATAATTCTGCAGCCTGCCAAATGTTTTGATAAGATTTTTACTTGTTATTTTATAATTACTGTTTCGCCCATACTGAGAGTGAAGTCATCTATGAGAACGTCACCTCCAGGATTCTTAGAGTTCATTATAAGAACACAATAAGTACCGTCAGCGTCAATTGTGAATGTATGTGTTACTTTTACCCATTCGCTGTTAGTTATATCATTAGTGTAGTCGCCATAGAAATAGTTACCTACTTTTCCATCTGTAACGGGTACGTATCCGGGACGTACAGAGGCTCCGGTAGCAGTCGCTGCCTTTGCATAGAATGTCATTGTGTATTCACCAGCTTTGAGCTCCATTTCCTTGTATGAGATGCGTTTGTTGTATTTTGAATCACCTCCAACATTTACAGAGTAAGAGCCGCTGTGAGCATCTGTACTCATAGACAATGTAGCATTTCCTGCGGTAGATGTTGTTGACCAGTTATTTGGAAGTCCTGATACCCATGTCTCGAAATTGCCGTTAGCAGCAGTAAGATCGCCAGTGTCTCCGCTTGGCTGTTCGTCAACAGAACCTGCTTTTACAGAAAGTTTCTTAACTTCCCATGTTGAAGACTGGCTGTCATTACATGTATGGCGTAGTGCAACTACAACTTTGCTTCCAATAAATTCAGCCGGGATGTTTACGCTCTTTTCCATGAATGTGAAACTTGAGCCTAAACCGTTGGTATCATATTCAAGCATCTTCCATGTAGCAGTTTTAACATCACCATTATAATCTTTGCTTATTACGATAGAGTTGTTTGCATTTATATCTCCATGTTCATAATTAATAGCATGATTAATTGTAATATAAGCATCTGTTGCGCTAGTTAAATCTATTTCAGGGCTTACGAGATATGTAACACCGGCCTGGTTCTCTTTAGTGCCATCTCCGTTAAAGTCTTGGAATCCTGTAACCATTGCACTTGAATAGTCGTTATACCATTTAAGTGAACCGCTTGCAGCTTGTGATGTGAATGTTCCAAGTGTAGAAGAGAAATCTTGCTCAAGGTATGTACCTGCAGGAAGTTCACTTCCTCCTTCTTCAGGAGCCTGTCCTTTTTGAACCTTCAGGCTCTTAACCTCCCATGTTGAAGACTGGCTCTCTGTACATGTGTGGCGCAGTGCAATAACAATTTTGCTTCCCATGTATGATGTAGGAATATTCACACTCTTTTCGTAGAAGTCGAATGTCGAGCCATTAGCATTGAGACCATCTGTGTTGTATGTTAGGGCTTCCCATGTGGCTGTGTTTACGTCGCCTGAGAAATCCTTGCTGATCAGAATGGTATTGTTTGTATTAATGTCGCTTCTTTCGTATTTAATCGAATGATTTATTGTTATGTATGCGTTTTCAACACCTGCAAGGTCTATTTCGGGGCTTACAAGATAAGTAACACCGGCCTGGTTCTCTTTCTGGCCGTCGCCGTTGAAGTCCTGGTATCCTGTAACCATTGCGCTCGAATAGTCGTTATACCATTTGAGTGAGCCGCTTGCAGATATAGATGTGAAGTTGCCGAGTGAGTTGGTGAAACTTTGGTCGAGCAGTACGCCCTCAGGCAAAACTACTTCGCCACCACCTCCGGCGTTTGGATCGTCATAAGGAGCGGGAACGTCTTCGCAACTTGTGAATGAGAATGCTGCCATTGCAAGGGCAAGCACCGAAAATAATATCTTTTTCATAATTGTTGTTCTTTTATTGTTTTATTAAATGTTTTTTATTCAGCTATTTTAAAGTCAGAGTCAGAGCGCATCAGTATCTGCCATGTGTTGCTGTAACGTGTAAAGATACCTGTTATGTCCATCTTCTCTGTTGGCATCACTGTTCCGGCAAAGTCGGCGTATGTGCTTGAACGTACAACAAACTCGTTTGAAGAGAATCCCTCGATAGCACGGCTTACGCCATTTCCTCCGTCTTTCTCTGACTCAGGCGCAAATGTCTTCACACCGTCAGCGTCTTTAAGTTTTACACCTCTTACTACCATCAGTCGGCCACAGTTTTCTTTCATGTAGCTTGCGTTTTTAGCTTTGCTGATGTCAAACTCAAGAGTATCAATCTTAGAAGCGTCTGCTGTTCCAACAAGTTTGAAGTGCTCCTGCCATACGGTCTTGTTCATTCGGCTTGGGAATGTTCTTCCGCTAGCGTTAGTGTATGGTGTACCGATTTGCGGCTGATATCCGTATGTTCCGATGTACAGGTCTTTCAGATTAACGAGAATCTCCTGACCTACAGGCAGATATCCGAAGAGACCGCCCTGAGATATACAGATGAGAATAGCTCCGGTACCGTCGTCGACAGCCACTTCGCTGTAAATGTTTCCACCTATATCGTTGCCTGTTACGCGGGCCTTTATTTGCAGGTTTTCAGTTATGCGCGCCGTATCGTTCTGATTGGCCAGTGTAGAGGCGTATTTAGCCTTGAGGTCGGCAATAGAGATAACGTTAGTTTCCTGAATCTCGTTGTTGCCGTAGGGCGCAGTTTCCCCGGTCGGGTCGTTCCAGTCTTCATCCATACAAGATGTAGCCGAAAGTCCGAGGGCCAGCGTGAGCATTATCAGTTTTATATATTTAAGTTTTTTCATTGTCTTTTGATTTTTTAGAATCTGTAAGTAATGTTCAGCATGCCGTTAGTTCCGTAAGCATAGAATTTCATCGGGTTTTTAGAGAAGCGGTATGCGCGTACGTTTCCAGAGCTTGTATAGTCGCTTCGGCTCTGTTCGTATCCACCTGTGCAAAGGTTCTGGTTGTTCAGAATATTTGTTACCATGAGGTTGATTGACAGTGAGCCGCGTTTCAGATATATGCTTCGTCCGATAGAGCCGTCGAGCATGAATCCGCCGTGGCCCTGAGCCTGCTCAAGTGCAGATGCGCGCACGTTGCCTTCGTTGTCGTAGATGTCGCCAACGGCTTCCTGGCGTGCGTTAAGCGTGCTCTCGTATCTGTAGCAAGGAGAGTAAGAAAGGTAAATGCGGTCGTAGTAGTTGCAGTTGAGGTCTATATACCATCCTCCGCTGTGATAGCTGAGTCCGAGGCTTGCTGCTGTGAGCGGTGTGCCAGAGTCGCGCATACCTTTATTATATACAATCTCGTCGGTATAGAGCGCACTTGTTGAGTTCATGTAGCGCACACGTGCGTTATTCTTGATTTTAGCGTCGCTGATAGTACCGATAAGTTTGATGTCGAATGCACTTGTAACTTTGAATTTCAGTCCTGCTTCAACTCCGTAGTACTCTTTCTTCATGTCTGTCAGTGAAACGTATGAGAACGAGTTGATATCGTCGAAGTAGAAGTTCTGCCAGTCGGTTACATTAGTCAGATAGCTGTAGTAAGCGTTGATGTTGGCATGCAGCCATGAAGTCTGGAGCTGATATCCGAGTTCGGTGCTGAAAACACGCTCGTTTTTGAGGTTAAGTACAAAGTCGTTGTTGATTTCAGGAGAAGCGAACGCATTTCTTGCCTGAGGCGCGCGGTGTTCGTATCCTGCTCCGAAAGTAAGCGTATTGCCGCGTCCAAGATTTAGGCTAGTGCCAAGTTTGAATCCTCCGTCAAGGAATTGTGCTGTCTTGCTCTTGCCGTAAGAGTTGTTTGCAGCCATACCGTTGCGCATCTTACCGTCACGCTGCATGCTGGTGTATCCCAGTTTAGCGGCGATTGTGTAGTGCAGCGGTCCGAAGTTCTCGCTGTAGCTTGACCATATTTTTCCGTTGTTTACGAGCAGGTTATAGTCATATCCGAATCGGTCGCCCTCTTTAACTATGCCGTTACGGTTATTGAGGTCGTATTGAATTTCGTCAGAATTTCTGTCGTATGTTCCCAGCGCGTAAGTGTTGATGTTATGATATGTAGTAGCTCCGAGCAGGTCTTCCATCGTCTGATAATGCATGCCTTTATTTGTAGAAGCGATGATACCTACGTTAATCTGATTGTTCTTGCTGAGCTGCTTGTTCAGTGTAGACGCGAATGTAACCGTCAGCGCGTCGTTGTGCTTAGCCTGGATGTAGTACATGGCGTCGGCTCCCTGGGCTGAAACCTGGTGGTTAGAGTAGTACAGGCGGTCCCAGTTGATCTGGCGGTTAGCCTTAGACGATGTCCAGAACTCATAAGCTGTGTTCCAGTCGGCAAGGCTCTGCTCTGTGCGGTTTGTTGCGTCAGTCTCGTCCCAAACGTCATAGTAGCTGCTAGGCATGTTCTTCCAGTAGTTGGGGTGGGGGTTGTCAGCATTGTTGTAGTTGAGTTTGGTGCTCTTATACATGCTGTATTTTCCCATCAAAGATGTTGTGAGCTTGGTGTCGTCGTCTATTTTCCAGTCCCAAGTCAGCAATGCTGTAGGAGCATAGTCGTTTACGATACGCGAGTTACGTTTCTTTCCGTTCTGATATCCCCAATAAGGGTTATAGTAGCGGTCGTTGGCCAGCCAGTACATCTCGTCTGTTCCGGCGCCCTGCGATGCACGCTCAGTAGGGTTACCCCATGTGACGAGCGAGAGTGAGTGAGCACCGTCGCCAAACACCTTCTGAACACCGAGGAAGTAAGAAAGAGAGTTGTAGAAAGTTCCCTCAACATATCCCTCGTTGGCCCAACGGTAAGTAACGTTGCCTGAGAAAGCCCATCCCTTGTCGCTGAGTCCTGTGTTGAATGTGTACATTCCGCGCAGAGTGTAGCTGCGGTTGGCACCGCTCAGCGTCAGTCTGTGGCCTGCCGGCATTGCAGCCGGACGGAAGTTATAGTTGTTGGCTCCGCCCATTGACGGCATGGCGAAGTTGTTGCTCTCAAACGGCAGTGAGAATTCCATGTTGCGTGTCTGCTGGTTAAGTCCGCCGACGAGCGAGTAGCGGAACTGTCCTGACTCGATGTCGTTCATCGGTATGCCGTTGATGTAGATGTCGTTGAATTTCTGGTCGAATGCACGATAGCGGAAGCGCATCGGTGAAAACAGATATCCAACCTCGCTTGCATAGATGTTAGAGTTAGAGTTCACTATGGTTACGTTTTGTGACATGTCATCGTCTTCGCCCAATTGTGCCTCCGTGAATGTGAATGCCGACTCACTTAAGACGGCACCCCTTTGCCCTATGGAATCGCTTTGCGCATGCAGCAAAGGCGTATAGCATAAAGCAATCACTGCTAATTTCAGCTTTTTTTGCATAATAATGGTATTTGTGAATAAACTTTCGGCAAAGATAAATTAATTTATATAAACTTCAAAAATAAAACAACAAATAATCTTTTTGCCAGCTTCTTTTTGTGTTAAATTTAATGCCGGTGTAATATTAGTACGCCAACAATCTATTTAATTGCCTGATTCTAGTTGCTTTGTGCAAGAATAATAGCCGGTGTTCTTGCAGTTTGTTTTTTTGTTCTATTTTTCACCTTTGCGTGTATACGTATGTCGTTTTTTTATGTTTCTTGCCGCTAATTGTTATTCTGGCTTGAGTGCCGTCTTGAAGTCCTGTTGCTGATGTATTTTTTACTGTTTTCCAAAAGGCCGTGTTTTAGCTTCTGAAAGGATACCTTTTGCATTGCAATATGTGGCCTTTTGCAGCCTGAAAAGCCGCCTTTTGTGCGGCTTTGTTTAAACGCTTGATTGTCAGATGTTTACGCTAAGAGTGGGCGTGAGCGCCTTGGCCTGTGTCATTATGCTTGATCTTTATGTCGTTGATACATATATTTTGGTTTCGTTGGTATTGCCGATTGATGTCGCTCATGTATGATTTTTATTTCTATGTTAAGCAGTGTGTCGTTATTATTACTTGTTTTCTACAAACTTGTTTCAAAATGCGGACAAGCGAAAAAAATGTATTTAATTTTTTGAATTATCTTTAAGTTGCATTATCTTTGCAAAAATAAACACGCCCGTGCATTTGCCTTGGTCAGGTGTGCGGATTTAAAAAGTTTTGTTTCCGTAGAATGAAATAACAATGTTTTTTATATTATGAAAAAATTAAGTCTGTTTATTGTTTTGTCTCTATGGCTTGTTGCCTTGAGCAGTTTTGCACAGAAAAAATACTCAGTGTATGCTGTAGGTTTCTACAATCAGGAAAACCTTTTCGACACATGCCATGACGAAGGCAAGAACGATTATGAGTATTTGCCCACAGGGTCTTCACGCTGGAATGGCCTTAAGTATTCTCACAAGTTGCGCAACATGGCAAAGGTGCTGGCCGATATGGGTACAGATGTGCTGCCGAACGTGGGATGCGCCATTATTGGGTTGTCTGAGGTTGAGAACGACAATGTGCTTAACGACCTTACAGCCCAGGAGCCTTTACGCGCGCGTGGATATAAATATGTACATATAGAGGGCCCAGACAGCCGAGGCATCGACTGCGCCATGCTTTACAATCCGTCTATGTTTACGGTCAAGAAGTCGACGCTGCTGCCATACATCCCTGATGAGACCATGGCAAGCAATTACCGCACACGTGGATTCCTCACCGTTACCGGTGAACTGGCCGGTGAGCCTGTTACTGTTATTGTGTGCCATTGGCCCAGCCGTTTTGCCGGTTCTCCTTACCGTGAGCGCGCTGCCCAGCTTGTCAAGAACATCAAAGACTCGCTGATAAACGAAAATCCGGCCATGAAGATTTTTGTTATGGGCGATATGAACGACGATCCTACAAACAAGAGTATGAAGGACGTGTTGTCGGCAAAGGCAGACGTCAAAGATGTCAAGGACGGCGACATGTATAATCCTTGGTATAACATCTTGACAAAGCAGGGAGTTGGAACCTTGTCGTATCAAGGCTCGTGGAATCTGTTTGACCAGATTGTTCTTACGCCAAACTTGCTTAACCGCGACGGCAAAAAAGACTTTTCTACGCTGAAGTTCTGGAAAAATCAGATATTCCGCCGCGATTATCTGTTCAATACAGAAGGAAAATATAAGGGCACACCTAAGCGTACACACGCCGGAGGAATATGGCTCGACGGATACAGCGACCACCTGCCCGTTGTAGTTTATCTTGTAAAGGAGCAGAAATGAGCGTAACAGAAGAACATCCGCTCAAGCCCTTTCTGCCCGAAAATACACGGTTGCTGATGCTCGGCAGTTTTCCGCCGGCACGCAACCGTTGGTGTATGGATTTCTTTTATCCCAATTTCATCAACGATATGTGGCGCATATTCGGTATTGTGTTCTTTGGCGACAAGTTTCATTTTGTCGACAACGATGCTAAGACTTTTAAACGCGAAGACATAATAAGTTTTCTTAATGAAAAGGGAATAGGCCTTTATGACACTGCCTGCAAGATATGTCGCACAAAGAACACAGCGTCTGACAAAGACCTTGAGATAGTGGAGGCTACAGACCTGGGAAAGCTGTTGGACACCATCCCGTCATGCCGTGCCGTTATAACCACGGGACAGAAGGCCACAGACACGTTTGCCGCGTATTTCGGCATAAGTCAGCCAAAATTGGGCGAGAGTGTTGACTTCAGTTTTGGTGAACGCAACCTAAAGCTCTTCCGCATGCCGAGCAGTTCGCGCGCATATCCTATGAAGATAGAGCGCAAGGCCGAATATTACGAAAGGGCCTTCAGGTCAATAGAACTAATATAGAGACACTGAATAATTAACCTTACATCCGCCGGCCGTATGACACGTCGCTATGCCACATGCCTGCCGTCGGATTAAAAAATATACATATATGACCGTTATTGGAATAGCAGGCGGAACCGGGTCGGGCAAGACCACCGTCGTAAAGAAAATAGCAGAAGCTTTGCCGCCGCATTATGTTGTAGTGGTGCCGCTCGACTCTTATTATAACGATACGTCGCACATGACTGAAGAAGAGCGTCATGCCATAAACTTTGATCACCCTGATGCGTTCGACTGGAAACTGCTTATAAAGCAAGTGAATGAGCTGAGGAACGGACATGCCGTTGAACAGCCCACTTATTCGTATATTCAGTGTAACAGATTGAAGGAAACCTTACATGTTGAGCCGCGGCCTGTAATAATAATTGAAGGCATCATGACGCTATTGAACAAAAAACTGCGCGACATGATGGATCTGAAAATATTTGTTGACACCGACTCTGATGAACGTCTGATACGAAACATTCAGCGTGACGTTATTGAGCGCGGACGCACTGTCGACATGGTTATCAGCCGCTATCTTGACGTGCTGAAGCCTATGCACGAGCAATTTATCGAGCCTACAAAGAAATATGCCGACCTTATAATCCCTCAGGGAGGCGAGAATCAGAAGGGTATAAGCATTTTGTGCAAGTATATTGAAAGTCTTGTAAACGTCTGACGCGTCTGCATATATTTGGATAATATTGTAAATTCAGAATCATTAAATAAAAAAATCAGACAAGACCGGAGCCTTGTCTGATTTTTTTTATTTATCGTCTTCTTTATTAATCATGAGATTATTTTCTATACGCTTGCGTTCCCTGTGAATCTTAAACGCATTTATGCATTCGGTTACGCCGTAAAGCAGCAGGCACCAGCCGATTATGAGCAGCGGCAGCGATGCCGTTTCGATAGGTTTCAGCAACACAAGCAGGCCGGTTAGGAATATCACCGAAGGACATATCCAGAACCAAATAGGCACACGGAACATCTTCTTGGCATTAATAAGAATCATAAACTGGTTGATGGCTCCCAGGATTATTATTGCACCAAGGACATACATCAGCGATTTGACAAAGAAGCCGGGTGCTATTGCAAGTATAAGTCCGAGCAGCACGCTGCCTATGCCTACGATAGGAAACGTTGGCTTGCCTGTTACGATGAGTCTGCCTTGTGCGTCGTAAATATCTGCATCAGATGCGTGACTCTTGGCATTGAGATATGCGGCGCATGATATTGCGCCTGACACTAGAAACAGCAGGCCTATGGCTATTGTTATGCCCTTCATTGTGCTGTCGGGATTGTTGATCAGCAGTATGCCGATGATTATTGCGCATATTGCGCGAAAAACAGAGCTTTGCAGTATTTTCATGTCTGTAGTATTTTTTATTTTGTTTTCATGTGAATTTATTTATTACACAGCTTTTTTATTGTGCCCGCTATCGTCATGTGGCTTATTGTATCAGTCATGCTCGTTTATGATGTCTCTTTCTTGTGCCACTCCTACAAAGATAGCGCGTTTTGTGTTTGTTCACAATATGTTTAACTTATTTTATACAAAGAATGAAAGCAAAAGCGTATAAGCCGTAGCTTTACTACATAAGATAGTCGAGTGCATGGCTTTATTAGTTGTCGTTATGTTTTCCTATTTACATGTTGTTGGCCACAAATGTCGCATATAGTAAGGCTGAATTATCGGTTAAACCGTTTTTTGTTTTGTAATGATGCCGTTATGTGTTATCTTTGCACTGATTTGAATTTTATTGATATGACAAAGCTTTATTTGGTAAGACACGGAGAAACGGTTGACAATGCAAATCACATTATGCAGGGACAGACTCCCGGAGAACTAAACGACAAGGGACGTGAACAGGCGCGTGAGGTGGCTGTTAAAATGGCAGGAGTGCATATTGACGCCTTTGTGGCGAGTGATTTGTGGCGCGCCGTAGAGACATGTTCTATTATCGCAGAGCCACATGGTGCCGACGTAATAACTACGAAACTGCTTAGAGAGCGCGACTGGGGAAGTTTCACCGGCCGTTATATTCCCGACCTGAAGGATGTCGCATGGCCTGACGACATAGAGCCTATTGAAGATTTAAAGGCCCGGGCAAGACAGTTTATTGACTTTATACGTGAAAAGTTTCCTGACAAAACGGTTCTCGCTGTTGGTCACGGCATTGTAAATAAAGCCATTCAGTCAGTGTATTATAATAAGGAAATGAAAGATATTGCACCCATGCACAATGCTGAGGTTAGAGAGCTTATGCTTTAATTTGCGTCCATTTGTTACGTATTGCTGAGCTATTCTTGCTCTTCTTTATTGTATCCTTTGCATGAGTCTGGTCGTGTAGCGGTTATTCCTGCCGACAGAATTGTCAGGCATAATTAGTTTTTGGGGAGCATATTTCTTTGCAAACAGTCTTAATGTGTATAAATGATGCAGGGCCGACATGGATTATTCCTGTCGGCCCTGACTTTTAAAATTGCCGAAGACGAATTTTCTTCTTTGTGAATGAAGGTGTCTTTAGTGGTAGAAAATTTCGTGTAGCCTTCAACAATTGCTTATGTCATTTTATGTTTTAATGTTTATGATTGTTTTTCTTCGGTCATTGTTACCTTCGTCCTCCAAAATTTCCGCCGTGCCTTTCACCCGACACTTTTCTGCCTCCACCATTGTTGCCCTTATTAAAAGAACGTGTAGGAGTGCTTCGGTTTACAGAGAATCCCGGTGACTGTCTTTTGGGAGTGAACGTATTGTTTGGAGCTTTTATCCTACGGTTGTTGCCTGTATTGTTGCCTCCACCCAGATTAAATCCGCGTCTGTTGATTGTTTCAGGTCTTGCTGTTGTCCTGGTGCTGCTTTCGCGGTTGTTTCTGCGCAAGTTTCTTTGGCCGTTGAAGTTTCGGTTATTATTGTTGCCTTTATTGTTTTGTAAGTTTACCATCGCTTCAGATTTGTTGCCGAAGTTTCGGTTCCATCTGTTGCCGTTCTTTGTATCATTGATGTTGTTTATGCGCCTTTTGAAGTTTCCGCTATGTCCTCTGTTTATGTCACCGCGGTTCAGTCGGTCTCTCATGCCGTATCCTCGGCTGATGCTTCCGTGATTGAAGGTGCGTCCTTTATACCAGCTGCATCCTCCGTTATGGCGCCAGCTGTGACCGCCACGGTAAGTTATATAGACGCTTGGACGGCTGAAGTAGAAATAGTCGCGTCGCGGATAGCGCGCATATATTGCGAAATGCCATACTCCCGAAGTCCAGTAAAGCGGCTTGTAAAAATATGAGGCGGCACAGAACGCATTGTATTGCCAGTCGAGCAGAATGTAGCTCAGGTCGAGGTTACGTTGCGTCCAATATGCTCCGTAAAGGTCGTCGTATGTGTCAATGCTCATGAGATAGTCGAGGTTAATCTCATAAGCCGCGTCATACTGTTCCTCGTTGAGATTTAGCTCATAGGCCATTTTGTCTGTCAGGAACAAGGCCTGTTCGCGTGCCTGACTGTAGCTCATCGCGTTGGCAGATGCTGCGAATGTCAGGATTGTTGTGAGAATTATTATAAACCTTTTCATGTCGAATCTTTTTATTTTCTTTTTAACCGTATGCAAAGAAACTAATAAATATTTGTTTTGAAAAAGGTTTTTCCCTAACTTGGTGGGGGAAAATCCCTATTTCGCGTATTTTATATTGTCGTGTGGTTCCTTTTTGCCTTTATAATAATGGCAGGGACAATAAAATGCCTTATTATGTTGTTATAATGTCGGATAACAGCACTTTTGGCACGTGGATGTAATATTTTTTTGTAAATTGCGTTATATAATCAAAAATATATATTTTGATGAAATCATTATTACTCGTTTTATTGATATTGTCATCGGGCAGTGTCTCATTTGCGCAAGGATGGGAGGAAGATAAAGTTGAGAAACTGCGCCTTGACAAAGGACTGGAATATGATGTTGAAATGCAATCGGACTTTTCGTCAGGAAACACGCCACTTTGGCTTAATGCCAATCGTTATGGACTTAGCTCGCTCAACGCCACTAACGGATATGTCAGGGCAGGGGTGTTCAGACCGCTGCGCACTGATTCTACGCGCCGTTGTGGTGTTGGTTATGGCGTAGACCTTGCTGTGCCTTATAACTATACAAGCAATTTTGTTGTGCAGCAGGCATTTGTGGAGGCCCGCTGGCTTCATGGTGTGCTTACCGTTGGAAGTAAGGAGTATCCTATGGAACTTAAGAACAACAGGCTTAGCAGCGGTTCGCAGACGCTTGGCATCAATGCCAGACCGGTGCCGCAGGTGCGTCTTGCCCTGCAGGACTATTGGACTTTGCCTTTTGCCAACGGATGGCTGCATCTTAAGGGACACATAGCTTACGGCATTATGACTGACGACGGATGGCAACATGATTTTACGGGAAAGAAAAGTAAGTATGCCGACAATGTGCTTTATCACAGTAAGGCTGGATACCTTAAGTTTGGAAATGAAAACTTTTTCTGTCCGTTTTCTTTTGAGGTCGGTTTGGAAATGGCTTCAACATTTGGCGGAACTGCCTATCTGCCTGACGGCAATGGAGGTATGACTGCCGTAAAAGGCAATTCGGGAATAGGTGCATTTTGGAATGCCTTTGTCCCTGGTGGCTCTGATGTCGGCGAGACAACTTATCAGAATGTTGAGGGAAATCAGGTGGGAAGCTGGCTTATACGACTTAATTGGGAGGAAGATTTGTGGCGTTTCAGCATTTATGCCGATAAATATTTTGAGGATCATTCAGGCATGTTTTTCCTCGATTATAACGGATATGGCGATGGAAGCGAGTGGCAGAAAAAAAAGAAAAGCCGCTATCTGCTCTATGATCTTAAAGATATTATGCTTGGAGCTGAGTTCAGAATGAATTATGACCGATGGGTTAATGGCGTGGTCTTTGAATATATTTACTCTAAATATCAGAGTGGACCGATTTATCACGACCATACAAGCACTATTCCTGACCATATTGGCGGAAAGGATGCCTTCTATAATCACGGCATATACACGGGCTGGCAGCATTGGGGGCAGGTGATAGGCAATCCGCTGTACCGTTCGCCTCTGTATAATTCTGACGGCACTATAAGTGTAAAGGACAACCGTTTTATGGCTTTTCATCTTGGAATAGACGGGTGTCCAATTGAACATTTCACTTACAGACTGTTGGCTTCATGGCAGGAGGGACTTGGCACTTATGATGAACCTTATGGAAAAAAACGTCATAATTTCAGCTTTTTGCTCGAAGGTCAGTATGCGTTTAGCGGTAAATATCTTAAAGGGTGGAGTGTTAAGGGCGGCTATGGTATGGATCTCGGAAGCATTTTAGGCAACAATTACGGCTTTCAGCTTACAGTGGCAAAGACGGGACTTCTTAATTTATAATTATACGTATGATGATAAAATTTGGTTATATAAATATTCTGATTGCCACTGTTGTGGCCTTTATGTTTGGTTCGTGTGAGATTGAGACGCTCGACAACGGTGATCTTGACGGAATGTGGCATCTGACAAAAGTTGACACATTGGCTACCTCTACAACAGCCGATATGGGCAGTAAACGTATCTATTGGTCGTTTCAGGCACGTTTGCTTGAACTTGACGACAAGTCGGGAGCACATCAGAGTATTTTAATGAGATTTGAGCATAATGGAGCTACTTTGCGTCTTTACGATCCATATATTTATGACCGTGAGGACGGAGACAAGGCTCTAGAGGATATTACACTGCTTAATCCGTATGGAATTGTTGCTCCCGATGAGACTTACACCATTGAGAGTCTGAATGGAAGTAAAATGGTATTGTTGTCAGGTACCTACCGAATGTATTTCACAAAGTTGTAGTTTAGAATATTATAAAAAAGAAACGTTTATTTTTTAGTAATTTAATCCTACAGCATCTTTTATTCACCGAAACTTCTTAAATCAGAGTATTTTGACTCTTGCAATGTTGTTATTACATTAATAAAGGCGTCCCTTAACGTGTAAAAGGGACGCCTTTATTGATTATGGTATGTCTTTCTGTTTAACTTTTCACTCTTTCCGAAACCATTTTTATTTTGTGTCCGTGTGGATGTCTTTTGGCTATGAAATAGTTGAGCACCAGATTTACTAATATATAGACAATAACGTCGATGATGAATACCGAAGTGTTACTCATTACCATAAGCATAAAGTGATTTGCCACAATATATAGAACAGCCAGGGCCAAAATGGCAACAAGAGCTGTGTGCTGTGTGCATCCGGCACTCATAAACTTGTGGTGAATGTGTGTCTTGTCTGCCGAAAAAGGCGACCGCTTGTGATATATTCTAACCACGAAAACCCTTACCACGTCGAACATAGGTACTAGAAGAAGGGTGAAGGCTATAAGAAAGTCGAACTTATGGTTTGGCATTACGGCCGTGTTGTTCATGGAATATTTTATACACAAAAATCCAAGCAGATAACCCAGCGTAAGACTACCCGAATCGCCCATAAATATTTTTCGGTTCTTTTCTACAGACCCGAAAAGGTTGAAATACATAAATGCCACGAGTACGCCAATAAGTCCAGCTATGAGGATTGAATAGCTCCAGACATTCTGCACGATAAACATATATAGAAAGCCCGAAAGTGCTATTATTGACAGGCTTGCGGCAAGACCGTCTATGCCGTCAATAAGATTAATGGCATTGTCGATAAACACTATTGTCAGTACGGTCAGAGGAAAACCAATATAATAAGGAATTTCGTAAATTCCAAGAAAACCGTACATGTTGTTTATGTATAGCCCCGACATAGGCAGAGTGCATGCAGCAATAATCTGAATGATAAACTTTATTAGAGGTGACAGTCCTAGAATATCATCGACGATGCCCATAACATAAATTATGAGAATACTCAGCAGAAAATAAATGCTCCACAGGTTTATCGTAACCTGTTTGTCGGTGTTGTCGATGACATACATTGCCGCGGCAAATGACAAAAGCATACTTGGCATGAAGGATATTCCTCCAAGCCGCGGGATGGCGCCGTGATGTATTTTCCGCGCGTCGGGTATGTCGTACAATTTACGCGACTTGCAGAAGTTAAGTATCAGCGGGATAAACAAAAATCCGCAGATTGCACTTATGATGAATACCCCGATAATGCAGTATATATATATGTTCATAAAATTTCTTTAGTGCGATTACATATTATAAAACCATAATAATCGTAAAATATTGCACTATCAGACAAATTTATTTCAAAATGTGTCTATATTTATTCATGTTGGTGCATAATTCAGTGTGCTATTTTGATGCTTATTTGGATTTATTCTACTCTTCTAATATTCGTATTATCTGTCCAAAATTTACTTTTATTGCTGTTTTTGTATGCAAAATGGAATAAATTATAGATGAAAAGTTTTGTTTTTGGAGAAATTTACTTAGATTTGCAAAATTCACAGATTTATTAATTATTTACTTATTAAACTATGAGAAGAATATTTTTTACGTTTTTGAGTTTGTTTGCTGCATTCGCTGCAAATGCCCAGGTGTGGGACGGAACATCTAAGATTTGGACTAACGGCAAGGGTACAGAGGCAGAGCCTTATCTGATTGAGACTGCCGAAAATCTTGCTTGTCTTTCAGAAAAAGTCAGGGCAGGTGAAACTTTTGAGGGAATGTATTTTAAGCTTGTAAATGATCTCGACATGGGCAAGGATAGTCATAAGTTCTCGCCAATAGGACTTTTCTATGAATATGCCGATACTGAGAATCCGGGTGTAATGATTGACGACTCTAAGTATTTTCTTGGAGTTTTCGACGGTAACGGCAAGAAAATAGATAATGTTCACATTTATTATGTTGACACAGAGAATTCTATAGGAGGCACCGGTCTGTTTGCATGCATATCTAAAGATGCCGTAGTTAAAAATCTTACAGTTGGTTCTAATTCTGTTATTGAAGGAACTAACGGTACGGGAACCTTTGTCGGTGCAATGACCGGAGGTAAGGTTGAGAATTGTGTAAACATGGCTTCGATAAATATTACACAGGATTTAGGACAAGGCGGTATTGTCGGCACTCTTTATGGCGGTGTCGTGTCTGGATGTATCAATTATGCCGACATAAAAGGTAGTACAAATGTTGGTGGAATTGCCGGATATGTAGATAATGGAGCATTGATAGAAAATTGCTATAACCGTGGAGTTATAGATTTTAGCGGCTTTTATGCCGGGGGACTGGTTGGCTTCTTGTATGACGGCACTTTGAAAAACTGCTATAATGGCGGCAAGACCGTTGACAATTTTACGGGTTCTGCTGTAGTCGGCACAACGGAGAAAGGTGCGAAGATTGAGAATTGTTATTATCTTGGCACAGACGATGGTGCGTCAGACGATAATACTGGCGTGGCAAGAAAGACTGCTGACGAGATGAAGAGTGATGATTTTCTTGCTGCTCTTGACAACGGACATAATGTTTGGAAGAAAGATGTAAACGGAATCAACGGTGGTTTTCCGCTTCTTGCATGGCAGGATAGCGGTACGGCTTCTGTAGGTTCGCCTGTTAAAGTTGATAAAGTTGCCGTTGTCGTTGACGGTCACAATGTTTCGGCACAGGTAGACGGTCCGTATAAAATTACTGTTACTGATCTTGGCGGAAAGACCGTTGCAAATAAGGTACTTAATGGTGGCACATTGTTTGTTGCTGAAAAGGGTGTCTATGTGGTTACTGTTTCAGCAGGCGGAAACACTTCAAGCAGTAAAGTTTTAATAAAATAATAAGCGCTTTTTAAACATAATAAGTCCACAACACGGAAGCTGATGTCCGTGCTGTGGATTTTTATTAAATACGATTTTGTGCAATGAGAAAATATATATTTACGTTTCTGCTACTGTTGTGTGCCAATGTCATGTCGGCACAGACTGTAAGTCGTGTGTATAGTCCTAAAATATCAGAAACGGCAGTTTTGAGGATAAGCGAGCATGCATCTACACGTAGTGCTGGCAGGTCAAACCTCATAAATGTTTATCTCCGACTTTCACCCGGAGCCGATATTGATCGTCTGCGTGCAGATTATGGCATAAAGTTTAACGTCGGTTTTAATGATGTCTATACAGCTCTTGTTCCCGTTGAGGCTATAGAGAAAATTGCTATGGACGAAGACGTTATGTTCGTTGATGCCGGATATGAAGCACGGCCGATGATGGACAAGGTTAGGACGATGACGCATCTGGATGAGGCACATATCGGCACGTCGTTGTCTGTTCCGTATAAGGGAAAGGGAGTTATTGTAGGTATTGTTGATGCCGGATTCGACTTTTTGCATCCAAATTTCAGAAACAGCGATGGCGAATGTAGAATAAAAGCTGTTTGGGATCAGAATAATTTTATGGCAACAGACAGCAAATATGGTTATGGAAAAGAGTATAAGACTACTGCAGAAGTAGTTGCGGCTAAACGTGACATGGAACTTTCGGGTGACATTCACGGCACTCATGTTGCAGGAATTGCGACCGGCAGCTTTGACGGGGCTTATCTCGGTGCTGCTCCTGAGACCGATATTGTGTTGGTGTCAACCAACAAGACGGAGCAGGGTATAGTCGACGGCATTGACTATCTTGTTAAATATGCTGAAAGTCACGGACAGCCACTATCCATAAACCTAAGCATCGGCACCGTGCTTGGATTTAAGGACGGTACTGATAATTTCACTATGCTTATAGACAACATAATGAAAGATGCCAAAGGCAAGATTCTGTCTATTGCGTGTGGCAACGAGGGTGACAGGCGTTCAACGCTTGCAGGATTTTTCAGTGATGAATCAAATAGCGTTACTAGTTATTGGACTCCGCCTTCATACAACAGCGATAATCTCTTTGTTCAGGGAGAGAGTGGGGCAAAATATGTGTTCACTATAACACTGAAGAATGTTTCTGATGGTAAGACGATATTTACAAAAACTTTTGACAGCAATGAAAAACAGACTGTCAGTTTTGAGAATTTTGGCTCTCTTTCAGGCACTAACGGGCGTATGGGGGTAACTGTTGCTGAGAATCCTGCCAACGGCAATCCTTATTTCAGAGTGTCGATGAATTATGCCAAGCCGGATAATGAAGCATGGATTATATCTTTGTCTTCTGATAAAGGCAAGTATATGATTAACAGCGACTACGGCGAATTTTTGTCTAATGGTGAAGCAGGATATTCAGACGGGACGAATGATTATTCAATAGCAGCAACAGCTACAGGCTTTAATACGGTATCTGTAGGCGCTTATGTGTCAAAACGTACTTACAGAGACTTGTCAGGCACAGAGCATGACAAGGGTTGGACTGTTGGCGATATATATCCTTTATCAGGCAAAGGTCCTTCTTATGACGGACGCATTAAGCCAGACGTGGTTGCGCCCGGAGCTGTGGTAGTTTCTTCTTACAGTTCATACGCCGGCGCATATTATGTACGTCAGGAAGATAAGGTGTATGAATATGCAGATCCGGACAGTGGAAAGAAGTACACATGGGGCGTTATGAGTGGCACGTCAATGGCAACACCTGTTGTAGCCGGAACTGTTGCTTTGTGGCTTGAGGCTAATCCTTCGCTTACTCTCTATGATGTGCTGAATGTGATACGTCAGACTTCTGTTCCCGGTAATATGGCTGTAACCGAACCTGATGGCGTTTTTGGATATGGCAAACTTGATGCTCTTGAAGGATTAAAGTTCATTGAACAGACATCTTCTGTAAAACAGCCTTCATACAGCAATATTAAATATAGCTACAACGAGGGCTGTTTGAGCATCTCGGCAAATCCTGGTCTTGAAAAAATAAACGTATATAATTCAGCCGGAATGATGGTTGGTTCGAAAAAGGCAAGTTTTGGAAATGTAAACTTCAGTCTGCCTTCAGGTTATGTTTATCTCGTGCGCATGATTTATGCCGATGGAGTTAAGACATTTAAGCTTGCATTGTAAATATGCCTGGTTAATATGGTAAATCTGTTTTTTGTTTAGTTTACATTTTGCATAGAAAATAATACTCCTTTTTAATGTTTTGGTCAAACAAAAGCGCACCTTTCATAAGGTAAAAGGTGCGCTTTTATATTGTAAAACATGGCATATTGCATTGTAAAAGGTGGCTAATCATCTCCAGATATAAAATGGTAAATATAAATTTTAGTATATATAATTTTGTTTGTATTATCTGAAAATAATTCTGATTTAAACTCGTCACTCATCACATTTCTTTTTAATTGGTTGATTATCATAAACTTGTTCTGTGATAAGTTGTCTTGCAGACTCATCACATTAGCCTGTATCCTCCTGTCTGTGATGAGTAGGGTGTATTACTTATCACATTGTATCTTGTTCTGTTCCAATATTTTATATGCAATTGTGACGAGTGATGATTTTCTTTTTAAAAGAATATTCATTTTCTTGTAATGTGGACTATTGATGAAAATCCATTGAATTTTTACGCGTAATTCGGTTGTTTAATAAATAAAAGTCGCTGAGTTATATTGTGCAACTCAGCGACTTTTTATGAATATGAAAAACTTACTTGGTAAATATAGTCTAAGTAAAGGCATGGAACATTATATATTATTGTTTTTAGTCTCAAAATCTGTGCTTAAACATGAATCGTATTATTTTAAAATCGTTTAAATTCAAAAATCTTATAAAGATATTTTATTGAGATGAAAGCCATATTTGTATATAGTCCATAGCGTCGGCATGCCTTAACGTCTTCTTTTGTTATTAGTATTCTATTTTTTATGTTTTTGGTACTTACGCCGCCCGTTCTCATTGTTACGAAGTCTCTTTTTATATATTTTGCTCTAATCTTGAATTTATGAAACAGTCTGACCATCATGTCATAGTCTGATGCAATTTTGTAGTCTAATGAATATTTGCCATATCTTTCATAAACGCTGCGCCTTACATAAAATGATGGATGTGCAGGCATAAAACCAAATCGTAGCCAAAAAGGCTTGAACATGGCAGATGAGTAGTATCTGACGATTTTATCCGGATGGTTTCCATTAATAAAATGTATGTCGCCATAAACAGCGTCTAATTTCTTGTCAGAAAATGCCTTTGCAACATTTTCTATAATGTCGTCAGACGTAAAATAGTCATCTGAGTTTAAAATGCCTACAACATCGCCTGAACTCCGGCTTATTCCTTTGTTCATGGCATCATAGATTCCGTTGTCTTTTTCTGACAGATAATGCAGTCTGCCGTTAAATCTGTCTTCATAATTTTTGATTATTTCTAATGTCCCGTCAGATGAATTTCCATCAATGATCCAATACTCGATATTAGAATATGTTTGGCTTAATACAGATTCTATAGTACTTGCAACTGTCTCAGCGCTATTATATGTTGTTGTTATTATTGATACTTTTATCATTTTATATTCTTTTTTCATTAGGCAAGTTTTATATTATGACATGAAAAGTTGTCTGTATTAGCCATTTGCCCTTAATTGACGTCTTTTATTTATGCGAAGTTAATTAAAATAAATATTTTAAGCAAATTTTTGAGCACATTATGTATCTCAAAATATTGTTATAGATTGAGAAGTCCTTTACATATCGTGTAACGGAAGTTTATTTTTTCTTTTAAAGACGACGTGCTTTTCCTTGCTGTAGATGAACTATTGTGCCCATGTCTTCTGAATAAAATAAGACTCTGTGGTATAAAACATACATTAAATTTGAATGCAGCCACATTACCGAGCCATATATCATGCATGGGAGTGTCTTCAGGAAAAGGAATAGCTACATCTAACAGCTCTTTTCTGAAAGCCATGCAGCAGCCAAGATATCCGTTTTTAATAAGCAGATTATACCATTTTCCCGATTTGGTCCTGTTAAGCTGAAAAAACGAATGGCAAGTTTCGGTAAGATTTCCGTCTGTTACATTTGCGTCACTTATCACGCAACAATATTTTTTTAAGTATTTCATGCACGTCTCAACTTTGCCCTCTTTCCATACGTCATCCTGGTCGGCTAGAAAAATATAGTCGCCTGTGGCATGTTTCAGTGCTTCCTCAAAATTTTTAGTCGGTGAACCTGCGTGTGGTCCTTCGATAATCTTTATTCTCTTGTCGTTCAAGCCTGAAATAATGTCTCTTGTACTATCTGTAGACATATCGTCGGATATGATAATTTCGTCATTTTCACCTAATTGTGAGAGTATTGACATTAATTGTTGTTCAATGAATTTTTCACCGTTATATGTTGCGATGCAGACTGAAATCATAATTGTTTTATTTATTTAAAATACTTTTGAATAGAATCTTGAGGGGCTCAATAGACTTGCACCTTATTGTAAGCGCCATAGTATGCTTTAGAACGAGATAAGTTATTTTGACTTTAACCCCGAGTTTTCGTGTCTCGAATTTTGAGGCATTCCTGCAATAAATTTTGTAGCGGTTAAGCAGTTTTTCTTTGTCGTCTTCATTGTTTGAGAAATCTTGGATGCATATAATATTTAAGACGACAACCTGTTTTACAGCTGTCTTAAGTCTTTCAAGAAACTGAAAATCAGAAAAATCTAGGCCTACTTCTTCTTTATAGCCGCCAACTTTAATAAAGTCGTTAACGTTAACCAGCATTCCGCTGTTTATTATGTCATATTTATTTATGTTATAAATTCCCGGCTTTATCTCGTTTTTATGTTTAAATAGACATGAGTTTGCAGGTGAGAGATATCTGTTGTCGGCTATCATATGAATAGGAACAAACAGACTTTTGTCAGGATTCTGTCTCAGACTTTCTTTGTAAATGCTCAATGCTTCTGGCGGGAATGACGTGTCCTGATCTAAAAGCATTATCCATTTAAATCCGTTTTGACAAGCATAGTTGGCCGCTTTATTATAGTTTTCAGATACGCCCGGATTCTTTGGATTCCAGAAATACTCGTAATTTCCGTTTTCTATTTCTATCTTTTCATATTGAGTTGTTTTGGAATTGTCAAAAACAAGAAGACAGTCTATTTTATCCGCGTTATTTTTTATAAGCGTCTTATATATATTACATTCGGTAAGCTTTGAACCGTAAATTACAACCGCAATTGCTATGGCCTCATTGCCTTTATCTTTTATGCTATTATTCATACTTATGCCTTTTTCTCTTTGTTGTAGCTTATCTTTATATGGCAGATAAAAATTAGCACTACCATCTGTATGATAGATGACAGACCTTGGAATATTTGTTCGTCGACAAATTGTGTAACTAATAAAGTAAAAATATACGCATAGAGATACGTCATTAGATTATTGCCTGTTTTTGAAGATTTATATATGGCGCCAATAATAATTCCTTCAATAAGGGCAAAAGCAAAAATTCCCGTGAAACCGAAATCTTTGAAATATGATGACAGAACTGTGTATACGTTCGTGGGTAATGGAGTTAGGCAGAAATCTTGTACAATAGGTGGAGGAGTATTTATGTTAAATCCTAATGAATTTAGTATGCCATAAAAAAAGCGTAATGTAACTTCTCCCCATTGGCTTGATGAACAAGGAGACAATTGGCCAAAAGCAATGATCGCTGTTACAGAGTAAATTATAAGTAGGTTTCCTATTACTTCTGCATCGGTTTCGTTTTCAGAACTTCCTCTTAATACATACATAAGCGGAACAAGGGCAATAAGGAACAATGATCCGAAAAATATTGGCTTTAATGATATTTTCCCTTTCTCATAAAGCAAGTACAGGCTTGTGAATATATACATAAATAGAGTCATCTTTCCCATTGTTGCAATAAAAAAGAGAAAGCATAACCCAATGACAAGCAGCAGACGCCACTTCCTTATTTTGTCGCGCCATATCTCAACAATTAATAGAGTGTTGATTACGTAAACAAAGTATTTTACGATACCCAGCTGATTCTCTTCCGGATTTACGGCTTGTTCTCTCAATGTAGAGAATATTCCGTCGGGTGAACCAAGCATGAATGCGTGCTGAACAGCTTTGTATACGGCAATAGGAACAAGAATCAAGGTAATTAAGGTTATTATGTCAACGTTCTTTTCGCATACTTGCCATGATGCTTTTTTATATGATGGAAATATTATGAACGTTAAGACTGAAGATATTGTAAATGTAAATACCCAGATGGTTATTCCATATACAAATTGTTCCGAGACAGCATAAAGTTCTTTATGGACAAAAGTATAGAGTGTAAGAATAATGATCCAAACAATCAGCGTGGTGTTCCATGGCGAGAAGATCTGTCTCTGTGGAAGATAGTGGCAGAATCTTGGTGACAGCATGAAAAACGCAAGCATCACCGCAAATATGAGTATTAATATTATTATGTTTGTCAGCATTTTCTTTTGTTTACTTGTTCCATATTCCTCTTGCAGTATTATGTGCCAACTTTTCAAATTGGATTTTATTACATACGGTGCAAAGAATATTTACGGAAATTAATGCACATATAATTCCATAAAGGCCGAATCTGTGGCCTAAAATTATGGCTAAGGGGATATATATTATAGCCTCTAATGCCGTAATAATGGTTATAAGGCGTATCTTTCCGATTCCGAAAAGGATATTTGAATAGCATGTGCTGTATATCAATACGCACATATAGACAGCCATTAAGGCTGAAAGCATGTATCCAATTTCAACTTTACCGCCAATCCATATTCTGTAGATGACTTCTGATGACGCAAGCATTATTATTAAAATGCCTAGGAATCCCAGCATTATCTTGTTCATCTTATTCATCATACTGTTTATCCATTTCCAGTCGTTCTTCGTGTATGCGTCGGTTGTTGCCGACCAAAGTGGGGCAGTGATGATTGTAAAAATCATTATTGTAAGACTGAAATATTTATATGAAATCTGATACGGCGTAACTTCTGCCGGAGACAGTATACGTGTAATCAGCACATTTGAAGAGGCAAATATTACCAGTCCAGAAATTTGAACAATGAAGAACAAAATGCCCAATGAGAACAATTCGTTAAGTTCCGCTTTGTCAAACAGTCTGAATGATGGTCTAAGATATTTGTACTTGCAGAAAGTCACTGGATATGAAATCAGATAAATAATTAAAGGCGAAAGCGTGTAGATGCACGCAACGTCAAATAATGTGAGCTCGTAAATCAAAGACAGTACAAAAATGCTGATAAGCGCCAAAGTCTGTCCTGAAACGACAAGTAGATTATTTATTGCAGGTAGCTGAAGACCTAAATAGACATTTCCGATAAACTTGAAGATAAAAGTAACACCTACAAATACAATCGAGATGATGAATATGTTTTCAAGATTAGGCACGGTTGCCCTGTTGATGTTCAATATTGAATACAGGTCAATGTTGTCTATTATAATTCTCAGTATAAGAAGAATAGGTATGACAATGATTATCAGCATCATGAATGTAGTGCTGACAAGTCTTCTGGCCTTTTCTTTATCGCCTTTTGCAAGTGCTTCAGCCAGTTTGTTTCTCAGTCCGTTTCCTAATCCGATGTCGAATTGGTCAATCCACAGCAATATGGAACTTATTGTTAACCAAATTCCATATTCATATTGGTTTAAGCAATTTAATGTTATGGGCACGAGTAATAGTTGAACAATGCAGTTCCACCCTTTAATAAGGAAAGAACCTGCAATGTTCTTTTTTATCAGAATTGTGCGTTCATTACCATTAAATATCTTTTTTGAAAACATATATTGATGTACCAATGAATGTTATAAACATACAGAAAACAACAAAAACCATGCGTTTCGGTCCTGTGGGCTTTAATGGTACAGATGCTGACTGTAATGTAGTAAATGCAGGTGTTCTTTCTTGCAATTTTGCTTTTGCAAGCTGCAGTTGCTGGCTGATTTGCTGATAGTTGTTATATTGCAGTTGCATCTCGTTTTCAAGATCTTCCTGTTTAGCCTTAAAACTTTCGAGCACCAAATCTTGATTGGCATCAGAATAAGAAGCATAAATTTGTCTTGCACGTTCATACTGCCTCTTTGCTTCTTTATAGAGATTCTGTGTATATTCTAAATCAATGCGTGCTTTGTTTGTTCTGTATTTTATGATAAACTGTTGCAGCTTAACTCTGGCTGAGTCGGCTATCGTAGCACAGATTAGCGGGTCTTGATCTTCAACGTTGATTGTTATTACACTGGTCTTTTTATCAACGCTGCATTTTATTTTCTGTCCAACAAGTTTTGCAATGTCGTTTTGGGTCTTGGTCATTTTAAATGGATTGACCTTTGTACTGCCGTTTCCTCCATCATCGTCTTTATCTTTGAAAAGATTTTTAATACCGCCGATTATTTTTTCCCACCATGGAGATTTTTGATATTTCTCAAGATAATCATAATAGGTGGTGTTAATGTCTCCTTTATTTGATTTGACTTTGATGGGGAACATGCTTGTCTGAAAGTCGGCCGATTCCATCAGGTCTGGATACAATTCTGGAACAATAGCGTCTTGATTTGCTATATTAGACATATTTAATCCAAAGCTGGATGCCAACGATCCAAGTCCGCCTATGTTAGGCGTACTTGTTTCAGGAGCCAACTTGACTTCGCATACATAGAATCTGGGAACGCATAAAATTAAGAATGCGCTGACAGCGAGTGCTATGGACAAGTTTATTATAAATAATTTCTTATGTGCTAAAATTCTGTTAAAGAGCTTTTTGAGATTTATCTCTCTGAGCTTATATTCTATATTCTCAACCATTTTTGTCTTTATTTATTACAGTATGTTAGCCAATGTCGCAATCATTGTTGCTATTGATGCGACAGATGTTCCTATTGTCATCTTTTCTGCTATCGTCATCTTGTTGATTTCCTTTTCTGGTACGACAATTTCGCAGCCGGGCTTTGGCTTGGCGTTCTGGCTTACTTTGGCAATAGTTCCGTTCATATATACAATATATGTCTGGCTCTTTTTTGCCTTTTGACTAAATCCGCCGGCTTGGTTAATATAATATTTTGCTTTCTTGCCCTTTTGGAAACCTACGGTGTTAGGATACATCACGGCACCGTTGATTTTTACCGTTCCGTTATATTGTGGTACGATAATCTTATCGCCCTCACGCAAAACGATGTCGGCGTCACATCCCGGATTGGCAAGAGCCTTGTCAAGCTCAATACCTACAGAATAGTATTCAGGAACTTCAAATTTCTTTATCTTTTCGCTGTCCTTCAGGTCAAGTTTCTTATTTTCTTTGGCAGCTTCGATTTCCATCTGTTCAGCCTCCTCTTTTGCCTTTTTCAGTACCGCCTCCATACGTGCGCGTTCACTGTCGTTGACTTTTCTTTCAAGACGCGCTCCGGCGATGTATCCGCGGTCGTTCACACCTCCGGCACTCTTTATAAGGTCGCTCAGGCGCTGATTTTTCTTTGATAGCGTATATGTGCCGCTGAACATCACTTCGCCTTCAACAACGACATTCTGCTGCTTGTAGTAACCTGGACTCTTGCGGACATACACTTCGTCAAACGGCATGAGCTTAAAGCCAGGTGTTCCGTCAATGACAAAGCCGTCTTTGAGCGCAAAGGTATAAGTGCGTGCAATGACAGAATCGGTCGTGAGAGCCTTCGGATTTACAATACGTCTCGATACATCAACCTTGACTGTTGAGGCTGTCTGCTTTAAGCCGCCTGCCTGCAGCACAAAGTCTTCAAGCGTTTCGTTGTCAGCATATTTGTAAATACCAGGATATTGCACCTCACCATGAATTGTTATGGTCTGTTCTTCCATCATTTCCTGCTTTGTAGGAATGAAAAGAACATCATTATTTTGTATCGGTATGTCAGGAACAGTGCCGTCCAATATGCCTTCAACATCTACCGGCACAACCTCTAGCGTGCGGTCTTTTTTCATTCTGTGCATTACGGCGCGTGCTGTAAATGCCTCCTCGCGTAGTCCGTCAGCATGCTCAATGAGCGTTCTTACGCTGTTGATGTCGCCGCCTACCTGATACATGCCGGGGCGGAATACCGCTCCTTTTATTTCAACCATGTTTGAGAAACGGGGCAGGATAGAGTCAACGCTAACTGAGTCTTCATCTGCAAGTTGGAATGCGCTCATATCAAATTCGTCGACATTGTAGACAGAATATTCTCTTCCTGTCTTTCTTACAATGCGTACAGATTTCTTGTATGCATCGCCTGTAAATCCTCCGGCATATTTCAGCAAGGTGCCTACGCTTTCGTTACGTTTCATTTCGTAGAACATAGGTCTCTTAACCTTTCCTGTGATATTTACCAGGCAGTCGTATGGGCCAACTGCAATCACGTCGTTGTCTGCAAGTCTTACGTTTCCTGTAAGCTTTCCGTTCAGAATGTAGTCATAAATATCCACTACCGAAACAAGTCGGTTGTTTCGATAGACCTTAATATTACGCAGAGTTCCTATATCATTAGTTCCTCCTGCCATATATAGAGCATGGAATACTGTCGCAAATGCAGGCAGTGTGTAAGTTCCCGGGTTTTTGACTTCACCCATCACATTAATCATTATCGAGCGTGTCTGTCCAACAGTCAGTTTAATTTTAGAACTGCTGTATCTTGCTCCGAGAGTAGAGCGCAGACGGGCATTTGCCTGTGCTACGGTGAGTCCGCTTACTTGAACAGGGCCAAATCCTTCAATTGTAACTTCTCCGTCTGGTGATATTGTACTTTCAATAGTCTTTTGTGAAGCGCCATAAATATCTATATAAACGGCATCACCCGGACCGAGAATATAGTTTTGTGGCGTTGCTATGTTCATATTGGGTTCGAACGTAAGTTCTTTATTATTAAATATATCGCGTCCGAACACCTTTTTCTTTCTCTTTTCAGCAAGAAGTTTCTCGAGCATGGCTGTAGTGTCAGGTATAAACGTGTTAAGTTCATCCTGCATCATGAGCCAGTCTTCGTTGGTCTCGTCGTAGACCACTTCCTCGTTTCTGTTCTTTTTCTTCTCTCTTGTATCTTTCAGTCTGTACTGCGGTGATTCCTCGTCGTCATTGTTGCTGGATTTTTTCTTGCTGTTGTTCTTCCTTTGGCGTCCGTCCGACTCTTCTTCATTTTTTGGAGTTACGGTTCCCAATCCTTTATTCTTTGCCTGACGTTCATATTTATCCTTTACACGCCTTATCTGATCTATGGTGACGCCTTTCTGCATCAGTTTAGTTACTATCTGTGCCTGTGATGTTCCGTTGGCGTTTTCTTTCATTACGAATTGCAAAATCTGCTCGTCAGTCATTGACGACTGTGCTGCGGCTACAGTTGGCAGCAGCATTGCTAAAAAGAAAATTATTATATATTTTTTCATATTTAATTTATTTTCAACTTAAAACTTCTTACCGCATATAATACTTGCAGCAGTCCGCATGATTATGCTGAAGTCGAGAGTCAATGAACGGTTTTCAAGATAATGAATGTCCATATGCAGCCTTTTCAGCATTTTTTCGATGTTGTCGGTATACCCATTATATAATGTAGCCTCCGACGTGAGCCCGGGTCTCATTTGGTAGATGAGCACATACGAGCTGTCTTTTTCCATTATTTTGTCAATATAGAACTTTCTTTCAGGACGCGGACCTACGAACGACATATCGCCAATAAGCACATTCCACAACTGTGGCAATTCGTCGAGATGATGCTCTCTCAAAAAACGTTCTGTCTTAGTCGAGTTGCTGTCATCGCATTTTGCTATCAGCTGCGGTTCCTTTTCTGTCTTGCTGAGAGTTCTGAATTTATAAATCGTAAACGGCTTGCCTTTATATCCTATTCGTTCTTGCGAGAATATTGCCGGTCCGTTTTTTTGCCTTTTCAGCATTATGTATATTATGAGGAACAAAGGTGATAGTATAATCAACCCCAAAAAGGCTGATATAAAGTCAAAAGCCCTTTTTATTGCCCTCTGTGTGGCGTTCATTGCATCATGACTGTAATTTATGCAGTTCGCCTCCTTAGTATAGACGTTGTTCACCTTCTAAAAAATATTGTTTCTCTATATAACCCTAAAAAATCGATTTTGTTGCAAAGGTAACACAAATAATTTGAAAAAAAATATTTGTAGCACTCTGATTATTGAAAAAATCGCCATAAATTTGCATATTATCACAGAAAGCACTATCTTTGCAAAGATTACGCGTAGCTTTGGCTCGTGAGGCAAACCGGGGCTGACTGGATTTGACAGCGGTTTGGAATGGTACGTAAGCACGCGGAGCGTGGTCTGTTGGCTCCTAAATCTCAGCGGTCAAAAATTTATCTGGCGAAAACAATTACGCTCTCGCTGCCTAATCGAAGTATAGTAGATTATCGGCTTAATCCAGTCACAAGGTGACAGGACGAGACACTGCTCGAAAGCTGTTGTTCCGAAGCGTTTCGGTAAAGCGGTGCGGTTAAATCGGAAATAGTCGTGTGTGGCCTCGCGCACATGATGAAATTTTAGAGGATAAGGTTGCAGTTGGTGGTCCGGGTCTTGCTGCAACTCGAAAATCGAAGGCCGGAATAAGCGTGTAGAAAGCGTATGGTTTCCCTGTTTGGACGAGGGTTCGACTCCCTCCAGCTCCACTGTATAGATTATCAATAACTTACAACAATAGTGCCCAATTTTACACCCTAAAATGTAAAGTTGGGTACTATTATTTTTTTAAGAATAGCGCATTATTATAATAACGTGGACGCGTTCTAAAACGAAAAACTGATAATAGTAAAACAGGCGGAGGAAACATTAAACTTCCGCCTGTCTATAATTCTACTTTGAGCAATATCAGAATGTTAGGCCAATTCCAAAGGAAATGGAGTGACGTGTACTATTACTCTTGAAAAATTCAGTCTTATCTGTTGCCTCATTATAATAAGCAGTTGTAATATCACGAAAGTTTTTCAGGTCATAAGCAATTTGAAAATTCAGCCCG
This sequence comes from Prevotella sp. CAG:1185, assembly GCA_000436695.1. Lineage (GTDB taxonomy): Bacteria > Bacteroidota > Bacteroidia > Bacteroidales > Bacteroidaceae > Prevotella. The sequence continues at coordinate 33,053 of HF992524.1, forward strand.
AAATGCCGCATTATCATCCAAGTATAACCAATACCTAATTTTCCTGAAAAGCCAGGATTGCTGTCGTCAGCTAATTTCAGGCCATAACCTAAATCAGTAAACAGATATGCCTGTGGCAGTTTTTTTACTGGCTTATAGCGCAATGTCGCAAACACAGGGTATGTATTAAAGTCCTGTTCGGTATAACGGGCTAATCCCATGCCAATGCCAACTGACCATCTTGCCGCAACATCATAACGTGCTGAAACTTGCAGTAAGTTGCCACCCATCTTATATGAGCCTCTGTTATAAGTATATCCTGCGAATTTTTCAGACATGCCAAGGCTGTATTGGTAGTCTAAGTCAAAGTGTAATTTTGATTGTGCTAAAGCAGTTACAGAAATAAAAATTGACACTATTATTGATGCAAATATTCTTCTTGTTTGTACCATAGATATAAATTCTAATTGTTTAATTTTTCTTGATATACATTCCGCCCCAATGACTTTCTAGTTTCCCTGCCAATAGAGCTTCACCGCCAATAAGTTTTTTTATAGGCATCTTTTAATACCTTATACGTCGTTTCATGCTGAAGACGATTTTTTAAATTAGCTCTTAGCGTTCCAAATTCAGTAATCTTATACGCAGAGTCGTTGAGCTGTATTTCACGATTTGAATACAATAATTTAGCAAAGCTAAGACTCGGAATATAATCTTCACATCCAAACATATCATAATAAGTTATAAGTTTTTTAATTTACTTTTTTAATTGTCTTTTTATATCGCGATTCTATAAAGACGATGCAAATATATAATAAGGCAAATAGAATTGAACATATAATTAAAGTGAAACGGAAATATTTAGATATAAAACTGACATTCTTGTAAGTGGAATAAATTACCAGTCGTCTATTTATCAATTAGCACCTTATTTTTTTACTATAGGTGATTAAACGATTAATGGAATGGTATTCTTTGCAGATGTGGCCAAATTCATTAATTATTGGCACCCACTAAAAATCAAAAGAGATTGTCATATATGCGCCATGAACGTTTTTTGCTTCCGGATAAAAGCTTCCGAAGGCAATATTTTCATACGACATGTTCCTGCGCATAGAATAAACGTCCAACGTCGAGAACAAATAACCAATAGAGATATTTAGTGGTTCTATCCTTGCCGAGATACCAATTCGCGCATCAAAAAAGCACCAATTGCCTTTGGTGCTGCTGATGTACTGGTAGGCGTAAGGAATGAGGAATTCATCCGAGCACACG
>HF992524.1:34340-52620 GCA_000436695.1 Prevotella sp. CAG:1185
CACGTCTATGCAGGCTTTGTCGTATGGAATTCCAAACATTAGTCCTGGCTCGGCAAACAACCGAAGAGAGAAATCGTTTCCGGCTATTATCGTAGGAGAAACGAACAACAATGATGGACGGAAATATAAACTTGACGGTAATTTGTATTTCTCGTTCACCTTCCAATACTTACCTTGAGGAACGGCGTCAGTGCTGAACTGTTTCCAAAAGCCGATGCCGCCGCCAATACCGACATATCGTATCGGAAACCAATGGTAAGCAGCCTCAAGTTGCCAAGTATCGCTTGATGTTATTGCCGCACTTATCCCTACTGAATGCATATCACGCATGTCCCTTTTATCCTGCGCATCTGCCCTAAAATGAGCGGACATAAAAATGGAAGCCAAAAACAAGTATTTATATAATGCCATTTTTATTTAAATGTTTACAAATTCAACCATTCTTTCAACCGCGAACTTTTCTCCTTGCTGACAATAATATGTTCATCCTGGCAGTGGTATAGCTGTACAATAAGTTTGGAGTTAAAAAACGGGCTGACTTTCTTCAATGCTTTTATATTGATTAGATATTTACGGTTTAGGCGGAAAAAAGAGTTAGGATTCAGTTGTTCCTCCATTTCTTGAATGGTAGAAGATAATTTGTATGTATTGCCGGTACTTGCTGTAACCGTTGTGCAACCTTCATTCTTGCAAATATAAAAGATGTCGCGTACTGAAAGTGAAATCATGTCTTCTCCCTTATAAACTAGCAAACGCTCTTTATATTTGCCACCGCTATCAGTGATAGAGCCAGTCCGAGCCTGAAGCGACGGGCGCAACTTGACTTTGTTTATTGCCTCGCAAAGCTCTTCCTCATCAATAGGTTTCAACAAATAATCTATTCCATTGCTCTTAATGGCCTGCATGGCATATTCATCGTAAGCGGTAGTGAATATGACAAACGACGACGGCATGACCTTACTGAAGGCCATGAATACAGTACCGTCAAGAAGACGGATATCGGAAAAAACGAGATCGTAGTCGTCATGTGATTGAAAGTAATCTACAACCTCCTTGACACTCCTCAACGGGCCATCAACCTGCAATGTATCGTCTATATCAAGTATCTTTTTCTTCAACCTTGTTGCACTAAGCAACTCGTCTTCTATAATTACGACCTTTTTCATTGTTTTGCTTTTGTTATTGGAATATACACCTTAAATTTATCCGGACTCTTCTCGACAATTATATCTTGATGAAGTTTCATTCTATTCCGTGCCATTAGATTTGTCAGCCCAACTCCATATCCGGCATTCTTGCTGGCCATGTCTTGCCGACGCAAGATGTTGTTACTGACAACTATGTTATTTCCTTCCCTGTTGATACTGATTGACAGTTTTTCGTACGAGTTTGGGGCATTGTGTTTTACCGCATTCTCTATCAGCACTTGGAGGCTGAACGACAGAATATACTCGTTATCATCATATTTAAACACGGGCATTTCTAACTCGATATTTTCATAACGCAACTGCAGCAATGATACATAATCCCTCACAAATGCAAGTGCCTCCCTGATAGTTACAACATCTGCATCCATGTGCCTAAGAATATACCTGTAAATCTTGGATAATCTTACCACATACTTTTCCGCCAAGTTGGGATTGGTTGATATGAGGCACGCTAATGCGCTAAGGCTGTTGAATATAAAATGCGGGTTAAGTTGCATTTTCAAAAGTCGCATTCGTAGTTCAGCATTCTCTTGCTGTCTTTTTGCCGACATTTTTACATAATGCTCAACCGTGAAAATCAACGATACTACCGTTGATGTCAGGCCCATAAAATAAGCGTTCCCCCACGTATCGCCATCATCGATTGGTTCAGAAAAGAAGTCCATTATCCCTTTTTCAAAGAAAATTGCCAACAACATATTAAATGCAAGCATAATAAGGCCGAAGGTCATTGCACGCCTATGCTTAATCCTATCTAATAAGTTATTCCTTATGATGAAAGAGCTAAATAATATACTGAAAAAAGAGAACAACGCACTATATGACAAGTCTATCCACAACGGCATAAAGCTGTCAACAGATACTTCCTTTATCCAATCATTATTTGCAAATACCCAAATAATATCATAAAGGAAAAAAGTCAATATGGTAAACCCAACCCAGATAATTATGTAGTTTCCACACCGTTTCATATTCATACCGCAAAGGTACATTTTTGTCTTTTAATAACAGTCAAAACAGGAATGAAACGGTATAATTTTTTGTTCAAATGGCATTATTTTACAATGAAATGTTGTTTTAAGTTCATAATATCTAAAATTATCTACTATTATTTGAAATAATAATTCCAAGCTTATATATTATATTTTAAATCCATTATTTTGTCTTTTATAAATTTTTTCCATCATAATCAGTATAAAACAACGGAACTTTCGTGTATGCTTTTCGGTTAAAAAATAAGCTGAAGACGCTGCTTCTCGTTTGAAAAACAGCATTTTATGTACGTCTTAACCTTAATGCAACAAATATTAATGTATTGGTTACAAATTGTGTCGTGCCTCAGAATTATTGTGTTTATCTTTGTACTCGTTGTGAGACTGATAAACCTTTTGACATTTGGTGATATGTTCTTTTAGGTTGCTAAAGTCCTAATACGTTTGTGAAAAACTTTAATATTCTGATATAAACATTATGAAAAAGATTAAGATTAGTTGCATGCTCGCGTCAATGTTGCTCGCTGTTTCAGCACAGCATGTGTGCGCTCAGGGCGCAGAGTCTGGTCAGACGCCTGCCGCCGTTGCCCATACGGCATTATTCGATTATTTCAGCTATAGCGGAAACGATGATATTTACAAGTCAATAAAGCTTGAAGGAGACGGCGGATATTATAACCCGATACTCCCGGGCTGGAATTCTGATCCGAGTATCTGCCGTGCCGGCGACGACTATTTTATGGTTACGTCAAGCTTTTCTTATTATCCGGGCGTGCCGTTGTTCCATAGCCGTGACTTGGTAAACTGGAAACAGATAGGCTATGTTCTTAACCGTCCTTCACAGCTTCCTCTTAACGGACAGAAGGTGTCAGCAGGAATCTTTGCTCCTGCCATTTCATATAATCCCCACAACAAGACATTCTATATGATAACCACCAATGTGGGGTGGGGAAACTTCTTCGTTAAGACGAAAGATCCGTTCGGTTCGTGGTCTGAGCCTATCCGTCTTCCTGACGTTAAGGGCATCGACCCTTCGTTCTTCTTTGACGACAACGGCAAGGCTTATATCGTTAACAATGACGAGCCTGAAGGCAAGGCCGAATACGACGGACACAGAGCCATACGTGTGCGCGAGTTTGACGTTAATACCGATAAAACCGTTGGGCCCGAGAAGATTCTTGTAAATAAAGGTGTACATCCCGAAGACAAGCCAATATGGATAGAAGGTCCTCATATGTATAAGATTAACGGCAAATATTTCCTTATGTCTGCCGAGGGAGGCACAAGCGACATGCACTCTGAAGTTATATTCAGAAGCGACAGTCCGTTCGGACCGTTTGTTCCTGCAAAGAAGAATCCTATTCTGACTCAGCGTGACCTTAACCCTAATCGTCCTAATCCGGTTACATGTGCCGGTCATGCCGACCTTGTTCAGACACCTTCAGGCGACTGGTGGGCTGTGTTCCTTGCATGCCGTCCTTGTGACGGAAAGTTTGAGAACCTTGGACGCGAAACATTCCTTCTGCCTGTTAGCTGGACTGACGAAGGCTTCCCGCTCATACTTGAGCAAGGCAAGGTGGTGCCTATGTCTGGCACGGTTAAGGGAGCTGTACGTGGTAAAAACGTAACATTCGGTAATTTTGCCTATACTGACGACTTTTCTGAAAAGACACTTCCGCTCGACTGGATGTCTTTGCGCAGTCCTGTCGACTCAATCTGCACTACATCTGCCGTTCCGGGTTATCTGTCAATGAAATGTGTTGAGACTACAACAGCACAAAAAGCAGTGCCGTCGTTCTTGTGCCGCCGCATTCAGCATCATAAGTTTGAATGTTCTTCACGCCTTGTATTCAATCCTACAGCAGACAAGGAGCGCGCCGGAATGTTGCTCTTCAAGGACGAGAATCATCAGTATCTGCTCTGTGTGGCCAAGACTCAGACAGGCAAGGCCGTAGAGCTTAGAAAAACATCTGAAGGCGGTAAGGACGAGATACTTGCAAGCTATGCTCTAGCATCTGCCGATAAGGACATACGTCTTAAGATTACTTCAGATGGACTGACGTTCAGTTTCTATTATGCTGTTGGCAATGGCGATTGGAAATTGCTGAAGAACAATGTCGATGCAGGCTATCTGTCAACACGTAATGCAGGCGGATTTACAGGTACTACAATAGGTCTGTATGCCACACGCGGATAAATAAATTATTTATGTATTGATAACTGTTTTATCTCCAAACTGACCGTCAGACTGCTTTTGTCATGTTTCAGTCAGTCTGTCTGCAAGATTATTTACGGCACAGGTTGAGCATGCAACATAAATACAGAGTCATCAATGGTCTGGCGGCCGGTTTGAGTTAAAAATACAAGAATAAACAAAAAAGAGTCTTTTTTTAGTAAATATATAAGCATAAACAACGTTACAAATCAAATCTGTTTACGTTATTAGTCTAAAAAACGTATAATGGGCAGATATTTAAAGTCTTTATTTTCAATCATTGTGATGTTGCCGGTGTTTGCCTCTGCGGCAGATTCCGGCAACATTGTTGTTGTACCGGAGAAAGAAAATGTCGGCGCATGCGCCATGCCTGATGAGATTGCTCCTGTTGACGAGGCTCCTTTTAAGATGAAAAAGCTCGTCCGTCCTGCGTTTCCTTGTCGCCGTGACACCTTATGTACCTCTGACATATCATCTGACGGAAAGATAACAAAGGCTGTCAACAGCATGATAGAGCGCATTTCGCGCCGTGGCGGAGGCACCGTCGTAGTGCCGGCAGGAAGATGGCTTTCGGGCAGAATAGAGTTAAAAAGCAATGTGGAACTTCATCTTGCTGAAGGCGCAGTTATAGAATTTTTAGGTCAGGTGGCCGACTATCAGCCTGCAGTGTTCACCCGTCATGAGGGTGTTGAGGTTATGGGAGCCGGCGCTTTTATTTATGCTAATGGCGCAAAGAACATAGCCCTAACAGGCAAAGGCGTCATAATGGGGCCGCCGATGGACGTGCCCATGCGCAAGTTTCCCAACGGAAACAGTGTAGTAGAGAAAGACATTGACTATCGTATGCCTGTGTCAGAACGTCTCTGCGACGGCTTGAACGGTAGAACATTCTATCGCCCAAAATCATTTTCGCCAATCAACTGCAAGAACGTGCTGGTTGAAGGCGTAACCTTTGAACGCAGTCTGCTGTGGAACGTAAATCCCGTTTATTGCGAGAATGTGATAATACGCGGCATAACTGTCAACTCTACTGATGTGCCGAGCGGTGACGGAATAGACATCTCGTCGTGCCGTAATGTGCTTATCGAATATTCTACGCTCAACTGTGGCGACGACTGCTTTACCCTTAAAGCCGGACGATGTGAAGACGGATTGAGAGTAAACCGTCCGACAGAGAATGTTCTCATACGCTATTGTCTGGCCAAAGACGGTCACGGAGGAATAACCTGCGGCAGCGAGACGGCAGGAGGAATACGTCGTGTGTATCTTCACGACTGCGTGTTCTACGGCACGCGTACAGGTTTCCGTTTCAAGACAAGACGCAATCGCGGAGGAACCGTTGAGGATATAACTTACGAGAACGTCAGACTTGTCAACGTGCGCGAAGCTTTCACATGGGATTTGCTTGGCTCCAAGATGTATATGGGCGAACTTGCACGGCGCAACCCGCCGCTCGACATTACACCGCTTACGCCTACGGTCAAGGATATAACCATACGCAACTTTATTGTTGAGTCGGCCGACAGGATGATGACCATTAACGGCATACCTGAAATACCATGTTCGGGAGTGCTTATTGAGAATGGAAGCGTAAGGACTAACAGAATAATAAAGACGCTGAACGATGCCGACGGAATAATGCTGCGCAACATGGAGATACAGGCTACGGACAATACGCTCGTTATAGACAACAGCCGAAATGTTACATTCGATAACGTTACATTTTATATTCCCGGTAATGCCCTCAATATCGACTTCCGTGGCAACAATGTCTCCGACATAATAATCCGCTCAGGCGGAAAAGAACGTCAATGTCACAACGGCATCAACCTTCTTTGATTTAACCTAAATAGCTCGGTTGGGTTTCAATAATTTCATTGAGTTGTATTTCTGTTCAATAACTGTCAGGCGTCGGTACGGATATGTTTCCGTGCCGGCGCCATTTTTTTGTTCCATTTATATTGTCCTTTTACTTCTTATTATATTACTTTTATTGCTGTATCCGTTTCTTGGCTAATTTAATTTCTGCAATCATAATATCCATTTATTCTTACATTATGTTATTTGTTACGTGTATGCGCTTTTACGCAAAATAGAAATATGGGAATCATTTTTATGCCTTTACATTGTCAAAACAAACCTTTGTATTGGTAATAGGCCGTCTTTCGTGTCGCCGTTTGTGCCCTTTCAACTGCCAAAAGGCCGTCTTTTGCAATGCCGTTTGCCGCCTTTTTCACCGCTGTTTGGGGGCTTTGAGAGTATAATTTGAGCCGATATGATTTAAAATAAATAATGTGGAAGTAAGATAACATGTTGTGGTTCAGTCACTTGCCTTTATTGATAAATCCTGCATCTTTTGCGTCCTTTATGTCAAAAATAATTTCATGGAGCAAAAAACACATATTCTTAAAAATCAGAATGTAAGTAAAATGCGCTTTTATCCTGCAAACTGAATTTTAGCCGAATTACACGTTTAACAAAATAATTGCATCTTCAGTATACGGTTATAGAGCAACAGCCACTATTCTTTTTTAGTAGTATTATGATGCAAAAATCAGTTTGCTCATCATTATTTTTCAGCCTTTCTCCTTTTATATTCGTTCTGGCTGTAGACTATCCGTATGTTCACGTTGGCAGTTTTGTTATGTCATTTCATTATTTTGCTGTCGCTCATGAACTTCTCAAGATAGTCAAGTCCCTTACTTGTGCAGCATCCTCTCAGATAAACCTTTATGAATGTATGGAAAATCTCTTTAAGCGAATATTTCCTATACATCTTTGTCTGCATTACATAATTCATTGAAGCGTCGCTCATCCTATGAACAATGTCATAGTTGATGTCGTCTCTGAAGAATCCGTGCTCAATGCCTTTCTTCATAAACATATACGAGTTGGCGCGCTGTCTCTCGTTATATTCCTGCAAGAAAGCCACAATCCTTTCATATTTCTGCGTGTCAAGAAAGAATTTAGGATTAATGGTTCCAAGATCCTTAAGTCTTGTCTTCAGAAAAAAAGCAATGACGTCCATCTCGTTTTCCGCCTTTTCGGCATACTCTTCAAGCTGTTTTGTCATCTTCTCAGAATCGTATTTAACACATTCGTAAAGCAAGTCCTCCTTATTGCTGTAAATCTCATAAAGCGTGCGTTTTGATATTCCCATGTCGTTGGCAATATCATCCATCTTGACAGCTCTTATGCCTTTCTGTTTAAATAGCTGCATGGATGTGTCAAGAATCTTAATCTTCAGATTTTCGCGATAAACGGTCATGTCCCTGGATTTAGGTATAAATACTATTCTTATTTTATTTGCAAAGTTAATAATTTTTCTAAAAATACTATTTGTTTTCCTTTATTTTTATTACATTTGCATGACTTTTCATGATAATGTGAAATGCCTTAAAAACAAATGCTATAAAAATAGATAATAACAAATACCTATGGTAAATATTACAAAAGAGGCCGCTCTTGAATACCACAAGAGTGGGAAACCTGGAAAAATAGAGGTTAAACCTACAAAACCTTATAGTACTCAAACAGATTTAAGTCTGGCTTATTCGCCCGGCGTTGCGTTTCCTTGCCTTGAAATACAGAAAAATCCTGATGACGCTTACAAATATACCGACAAAGGTAATCTTGTGGCAGTTATCAGCAACGGCACCGCTGTGTTGGGTCTTGGTGATATAGGCGCCATGAGCGGAAAGCCTGTAATGGAAGGCAAGGGGCTTTTGTTCAAGATATATGGAGGTATTGACGTATTTGATATTGAAGTAAACGAGAAAGATCCTGAGAAATTCTGTGAGGCTGTCGAGAAGATTGCTCCCACCTTCGGAGGTATTAATCTTGAGGATATCAAGGCACCTGAGTGCTTTTATATCGAGGAACGTCTTAAGAAGACACTTGACATTCCTGTCATGCACGACGACCAGCACGGCACAGCCATTATATCTGCTGCCGGTCTGAAGAATGCACTCGAGGTTAACGGCAAGGATATATCTAAGGTAAAGATTGTTGTCAACGGCGCCGGTGCTGCTGCCATATCTTGCACAAAGCTGTATGTGGCTCTTGGAGCAAAGAAAGAGAATATCGTGATGCTCGACTCAAAGGGAGTAATCACCAGCGACCGTGAGAACCTCACGGAGCAGAAAAAACTCTTTGCGACCGACCGCCGCGACATACACACACTGGCAGAGGCTGTCAATGGTGCCGATGTGTTTGTCGGACTGTCAAAGGGCAACGTCCTTACACAGGACATGGTAAGGTCAATGGCCGACCAGCCTATTGTGTTTGCTCTTGCCAACCCTGTGCCTGAGATTTCTTATGAGGACGCCATGGCAAGCCGTCCTGACGTACTTATGTCTACAGGACGTTCTGACTATCCTAACCAGATTAACAATGTAATCGGATTCCCCTATATCTTCAGAGGTGCGCTCGACGTTCATGCTTCTGCCATTAACGAAGAGATGAAACTGGCTGCCGTCAATGCCATTGCAGACCTTGCAAAGCAGCCTGTACCTGACGTGGTTAATGATGTTTATCAGGTAAACAACCTTACGTTCGGTCCGTCTTACTTCATTCCGAAACCCGTAGATCCGCGTCTTATCACTGAAGTGTCTGCGGCTGTTGCCAAGGCAGCAATCGACAGTGGAGTGGCACGTACAACAATAACCGACTGGGACGAATATAAGAATCATCTGCGCGAGATGCTCGGACAGGAAACCAAGCTTACCCAGAAACTTTATGACACAGCACGCAAGCATCCGCAGCGCGTTGTCTTTGCCGAAGGCATACACCCCACAATGCTCAAGGCTGCCGTTCAGGCAAAGAACGAGGGCATCTGCCATCCTATTCTTCTCGGCAACGACGAGCGCATCATGAAGCTTGCCAAGGAGCTTGACCTCAGTCTCGACGGCATTGAGATTGTCAATCTGCGCCACGACAATCAGAACGACCGCCGTGAGCGTTATGCACGCATATTGGCAGAGAAACGCAAGCGTCAGGGTTACACCTTCCAGGAGGCTAACGACAAGATGTTTGAGCGCAACTACTTTGGAATGATGATGGTTGAGACCGGTGAGGCAGACGCCTTTATCACAGGTCTTTACACAAAATATTCAAACACCATCAAGGTGGCCAAAGAGGTTATCGGCATACAGCCCGGCTACAATCATTTTGCCACAATGCATATCATTAACTCAAAGAAGGGTGTGTTCTATCTTGCCGACACGCTTATCAACCGCCATCCCGACAAGGATGTCCTTGTTGATGTTGCACGTCTGAGCGCAATGACAGTAAGATTCTTCAACGATGAGCCTAAGATAGCCATGATAAGCTATTCTAACTTCGGTACAGATGAGAATGGAAGTCCTGCACAGGTTCATGCTGCCGTTGAGGAGATGCAGACACGTTATCCCGATTTGGTCATCGACGGCGAGATGCAGGTCAACTTTGCTCTTGACAACAAACTGAGAGACGCCAAATATCCGTTCTCACGTCTTAATGGCAAGGATGTCAACACACTTGTGTTCCCTAACCTCAGCAGTGCCAACAATGCTTACAAACTGTTGCAGGCAATGGATTCTGACGCTGAGATTATCGGCCCGATCCAGATGGGACTTAACAAGCCTATCCATTTCACCGACTTTGAGTGCAGTGTCCGCGATGTTGTCAACATCACTGCCGTAGCCGTTATCGACGCTTACGTACAGAAGATTAAGGAAAACAGATTATAACAAGAACACCTCGTGTATTCTTTTATATTCTCATGATATATTCGGCCCTGAAGACTGTTCTATGCCTTCGGGGCCGTTGATTTGTTGTGGCTGAAGCTTTTTCTTTTGGTTCAGTCTCCGCTCTTCTTCATGTCTGTCCGCATCTGTCCGTCGCCATCTTGGTGTTGCAGTCAGGCGGCAGCGCTGTGTCCGGATATATTTTGGGATTGCCTCAATATCTTATCAGAATAGGGTGGGTGAGTATGCTCTTGTGTTAAAGAATATAAAAACATAGATATTCTATGTCACAGATTGCGGTAGTAAACGTATTCAGAATAAAACAACAAGAAATATATTATTGTAAAAATTAAAACTTACGATTATGAAAAAACTATTTGTATTTGCGTTGGCAGCAATGTTCAGTATTGCCGGATTTGCTAAGAACACACAGGATGTAATCAACGACATACGTCAGGCTACAAATGCTCAGGTGCTGACACTCAGTAAGGATCTTATCCAGGTTCAGGCTAAAAATTTGCCTGAAAACCTGAAGGATATTCTTAATGATATTGAAGAAGGCACCATTCTTGTCTTGTCAGAAGGTTCAGACGAGCAGATCAAGCTCTTCAACGACAAGTTGGGCGAGCTTGACGCCAAAGAGTATAAAACAATGGCAACGTTCAATGACGACTCTGAAAATATCAAGGTTTTGGGCAAGTCTGATGGCGACAATATTACCGAACTTGTCATTATCATGACTGATGATGAAACTTGTGCCCTTATCGATGTAACAGGCAAAATCAACAAGGATAATGCCTCAAAACTCTTGGATAAGGACACGCTGAAGTCGCTTATGTAGGTAGCTGATACTTTGTCTTTATCACAGGCCCGGCCTGCCATATAAACGCAAGACGGACAAATGACGCCTTTTTCAGGCTTTGTCATTTGTCCGTCTTCTGTTTTTATCCTTAATCGTCCTGTCAGGACTTATGTCCGGCATTGCCGCTTAGGCTTTTCTGTCAGCCTTCATAGGGGCGTTCGTCATGCCGTTTTTTTACATTCTTATAATCTGCTTCACGCCCTTAACATTGCGCAGCTTCTTTATCAGCTGTTCCAGTTTCGACGTGTCCTCAACGTCCACCACCAAGTTACCGCGGAACAGTCCGTCGTTGCTGTCGATGTTAATGCTTCGCATCATTATCTTCTCCTCCTTCGATATTATGCTCGTTATGTTATTTACGATACCGATATCGTCGTTGCCGATAATCTTCAGCGTGATAGAGTATTGCGAGTTGCCCTTGCCGCTCCATCTTGCCTTCACAATTCTGTATCCGAAACGCTTTCTCAGTTCGGGAGCGTTGGGACAGTCGGCACGGTGAATCTTTATTCCGCCGTTCACAGTGACAAATCCGAAAACATCGTCGCCGTATATCGGGTGGCAGCATTTAGCCAGCGAATAGTCAACGCCTTTCAGGTTCTTGTCTATCACCAGCACGTCATCGTTAGAGTAGGCAATCTCCTCATTTGGGTTCTCAAAGTTAAATTCCTTCGCGCTTCTTACCGGGCCGGTCGGGGCTGTGTTGTTGTCGTGCATCAGCACCTCCTGATACTTCTCTATGGTCTGGTTCAGGTCAAGACTGCCGTCAGCCATGTCCTTATAGAAGTCGTTTGCCTCCTTATATCCCAGTTTCTTTATCAGGTGCGATACCGTACTTTCGTCAAATTCAATCTTGCGGTTCTTCAGTCGGCGTTCAAACATCTCCTTTGCGTAGGCGCCGTCTTTCACCATCAGCTCCTTTATCGCCATTCTTATCTTGGCTTTGGCGCGGCTTGTCTTCACTATGTTCACCCATTCCTGCTTAGGCTTCTGGTTGTTCGACGTCATTATCTCCACCTGGTCGCCGTTTTTCAGCACATATCTGAACGTAACCACCTTGTTGTTTATCTTTGCTCCCGTGCAGTGGTTGCCTATGTTGGAGTGAATCCTGTATGCGAAGTCGAGCACTGTTGCGCCTTTAGGAAACTTCATGAGGTCGCCTTTCGGAGTAAACACAAACACCTCGTCCTCATAAAGATCCATCTTAAACTGGTCGATCACCTGCAGGTCGTCCTTGTTCTCCAGTGCCGTCCTTATGCTGTTCAGCCATTCGTCCAGTCCGTTCTCGCCCTTTATGCCTTTATATCTCCAGTGTGCGGCGAGTCCTCTTTCTGCCACCTCGTCCATGCGTTCGGTTCTTATCTGCACCTCCACCCATTTGTTTTCGGGTCCCAGCACGGTTATGTGCAGACTCTCATATCCGTTAGACTTCGGCACGCTCAGCCAGTCGCGCATACGTTTAGGGTTAGGCTGATACATGTTTGTTATTATGGCGAACACCTGCCAGCACTGCATCTTCTCCTGGTCGAAAGGCGAATCAAGGATAATTCTTATCGCAAACAGGTCATAGATGCCTTCAAATCCGCACTGCTGTTTCTTCATCTTCTGCCAGATGCTGTGAATACTCTTGGTGCGTCCCTTCATGTGGAACTTAAATCCGGCTTCCTCCAATTTCTTCTTTATAGGCGCAATAAACTTCTCTATATACGCGTCGCGGCTCTTTTTGGTCTCGTTGAGCTTGTCTTTTATCATGTAGTACGCGTCGTGCTCCAGATATTTCAGGCTCAGGTCTTCCAGTTCGCTCTTCAGTTTATACAGTCCGAGTTTGTGTGCCAGTGGAGCATACAGATAGCTTGCCTCCTCGCTCACCTTCATCTTTGCCTCGGTGTTCGTTGTGTCCCTTATCTGTCTCATCAGGTTCACCCTGTCGGCAATCATTATGAGTATCACCCTCATGTCCTCGGCAAACGACAGCAGCAGGTTTCTGAAGTTCTCGCTCTCAATCACGGGATTCTTCTTATACAGTTCCTGTATGCTCTTCAGTCCGTGAATGATGGTAGCCACGTTCTTTCCGAAGTTCTCCTCAATTTTTTCCAGTGAGTTGTCATTCTCAGCCACGCAAGTGTACAGAAGTATGGCCATCACGCCGTCGCGTTTCAGTCCGATTTCGCTTATTGCAATCTGAGCTGTCTGCAGACTAAGCAGAATGGGGTTCATGCCGAACACGTCGCGCTGAATAAGGTTGCTCCTCAAGGCATCCTTCAGATGACCAAACACATTCTTTTCGTCTTCTTTCTTCAGCATCCCCTTGGTGCTTTCGCGCAGCTCATGTATGATATTTGCGATTTCGTTTTTCTCTTCTTTTGTAAAAAACAGTCTTTCAGCCATATTCTATAAGTTTAATCAGGTGCAAAAGTTTACGCATCATCGCGTAAATATTAGTTCAGGCAAAAGGTCAGCCCGCCCTGAATTGTCCGTTTTTCCGCCTTGTCCACACTGTGTTTTTCTTCAGTGTGCCGTAGTCGTTTCGGTGTCATTTACGGGCGCGTTGATTATTTTGTCTATGCAAACTTACACATTTTTCCTGATATTCTCTGTTGTTGTTTCAAATAAATTAAGTATTATGCCCTTTCTTTCGTTAAGTAATAACTTTTTAATATCAAAAGTTATCCTTTTTAAGAAAAAATCTATATATTTGTAACTGATTTACTGAAACCTTATAAAATAATCATACATATGTTATCACCAGAAGATTTAAAACAAATTGCCGAAAAGGGCATTACCGAAGAACAGGTACTCAATCAGCTTGATGAGTTCAAAAAAGGTTTCCCTTACCTTAAATTAGAAGCTGCTGCCGGCATAGGCCGCGGTGTCATCGCTCCTGATGACAATGAGCGTAACGCTTATATTGAAAAATGGGACGCCTATAAGGCTGAGGGCAAGAAGATTGTTAAGTTTGTCCCCGCCAGTGGTGCGGCCAGCCGTATGTTCAAGGATATGTTTGCTTTCCTTAATGCTGACTATGACGAACCGCGTACTGACTTTGAAAAGAAATTCTTTGACAATATAGAGAAGTTTGCCTTCTACGATGAACTTAATGCTGCCTGCCGGAAGAATGAGGGCAAGGACATTCCGGCTCTTATCGCCTGCGGCAACTATAAGGCTGTTGTTGCCAACATGCTTGAGGCCAAGGGCCTTAACTATGGACAGCTGCCTAAGGGCTTGCTGCTCTTCCATAAATATGACGACGGCGTGCGCACTCCTATGGAGGAACATCTCGTTGAGGGCGCTTTATATGCCGCCAGTGGTGGTGAGGCTAACGTTCACTTTACTGTAAGCCATGAGCACAAGGCTCTCTTTGAGCAGAAAGTAGCCGAGAAGAAAGACATTTATGTTGCCAAGTTCGGCATCAACTATAACATCTCTTTCTCTGAGCAGAAGCCAAGCACCGACACTATTGCCGCTAATCCCGACAACACTCCGTTCCGCAATGCTGACGGTTCTCTGTTGTTCCGTCCGGGCGGTCATGGTGCTCTTATCCAGAATCTTAACGACATCGACGCCGACGTTGTCTTCATTAAGAATATCGACAACGTTGTGCCCGACCGTCTTAAAGGCGACACCGTAACTTATAAGCAGCTTCTTGCCGGCATATTGGTTACTCTTCAGGAGAAAGTATTTGCTTATATGCGCCTTCTCGACAGTGGCGAATATAATCATGCACAGCTTGAAGAAATCATACGTTTCGTTCAGAACGACCTGTGCTGCCGCAAGCCGGACATCAAGAATCTTGAGGATGCCGACCTTGTTATCTATCTGCGCTCTAAGCTCAACCGTCCTATCCGTGTATGCGGAGTTGTTAAGAACGTTGGCGAGCCTGGCGGTGGTCCGTTCCTTACTTATAATCAGGACGGCACAATCAGTCTGCAGATTCTTGAGAGCAGCCAGATTGACAAGAGCAATGCTGAGTACATGAAGATGTTTACCGAGGGCACTCACTTCAATCCCGTTGATCTTGTTTGTGCTGTTAAGAACTACAAGGGCGAGCATTTCAATCTGCCTGACTATGTAGACAAGACAACAGGCTTTATCAGCAGCAAGAGTAAGAATGGTAAAGAATTGAAGGCTCTTGAGCTTCCCGGCCTTTGGAACGGAGCCATGAGCAACTGGAACACAGTGTTTGTTGAAGTTCCTCTGTCAACCTTCAATCCCGTAAAGACCGTTAACGATCTTCTCCGCGAGCAACATCAGTAAGATAATTGAGAATTGAAAATGTAGAATTGAAAATTATGATTTGCTTTGAGGTTTTAGACCTTTGTGTAAAACATGTTTAATAAAAATCTTGCACAACCGTTTTAATATCCTCAAAGCAAATCATTTATTATAATATCCCAGTTCCGTACAAGCCAATTATACTAAAGACGGTCACTTGGATTTTTCACTTTTCACTTTTCATTTTACTCTAACTCCTTTAACTCCCCCAAAATACCCCACAAGGCACATGAATTCTTCCCTCTTCACTCTTCGTTCTTCACTTAAATATTCTCTTCACCTTCCCCGGTATCACCGTTAGTCTTATTTCTCCGTTTTCTTCAATCTCCACTTTCATATATCTCGCTTCAGCCACGATTTTGCCGTCAATCTCCATTACGCCCCATTGTTTCGGACTGTCTTCAAAGGCACAGAGGTAGCCTACGGGCGGCATAATCATTCTGTATTTCGGCGGCACCACAATGCGGTCGCCCGACTTCAGTCCCCATTTCGTTCCACTCTTAAAAGGCATTGCGTCGGCTATCTTCGCCAGTCTTTGCCGCCTCTTGTCCTGTTCCGCTTCCGCTCTCATGCGACGTGTCTCCGATGCCTTGGCGTCAGCCTCCGCTTTCAGTCGGCACAGTTCGGCGTTTATGTCGCCGTTGTCGTCTATGCGTTCAGGAGCTGCGCCCTTTCTTACGTGATAGAATATGCCGTCATTGTCAGCCGTTATTATACTTCCGTCTGCAAGTCTTCCGCAACACCAGTATGCCCTTTCCTCGTCATTCTCTATAACACACGCTGATGTCTCGTAGCCCATACTCAGCGTCAGCGCCGCCTTACGGCATTGTTCCGGCACGTTGCAGTCAGGTATCTCCAGATAAAAGCCGCGCCACACTATCTCGCCACGTCCTATACCCTGAGTATTCACATACACCTCTTTCGTCCTGCTGTATATAGTCCTGCCCATCTTCAGCATCTCCACGTTGCCGAACTTCATCACCTCCGGCTTGTTCTTATACAGCTTGTTAGTTCTCAGGTCGATATAAAACAGACGGTTGCTGCTGTCTTTCACCTCTACGAAGTCATTCTTCACAAACCTCATGCCCTCATAGCGGTCAATCCTCATCATCACCTTGCCGTTGCCGTCAACAACACCCACGCGCATATCCCCGAATCTCACGGCAGCCAAGTCGCCCTTAATGTCAAACACTGTTACATATTGCGCCTTTACCGTAATCTTTCTTCCGCGTTTCAGTCCCCATGTTCCGCTCTTCCTGTCGCCGTATGCCGTCAGAGCCGTTTCCTCCGTCGCGTCCCTGTCCTTTGTCCTTTCTATATATGGCAGCAGTCTGTCATGGCTCATCACAATCTCCATCTCGTCGTTGCCAATGCACGTTCCGTCAGTCATGGCAGCCGTTTCAGCTATCCTCTTTCTGCGCTTCTCTGGTTCAGCCTTTCCAGCCAGTCGTCCTTCAAACATAGCCTGCCAGTCATGCTCCCTTGTAGGCAGTCCGAACACACGATACAGTCCCACGTTGTCTATAATCACGCACGCCTTCTTGCCTTCGCTCATCCTCAGTCCGCGTCCCACCTGTTGCAGATATTTAGCCAGCGACAGGGTAGGGCGAGCCATCTGTACAAACTCCACGTCAGGACAGTCGAAGCCCTCGCTGAACACGTCCACGTTAACCATCACCTTAATCATTCCCGCCTTAAAGTCGTCCACCATCGCCTTTCTTGCAGCCTGTGGCGTCCTGCTGTCTATCGCCACCGCTTTTACGCCCCGTCTGCTGTAATATTCCGCAATGTTCCTCGCGTGTTCAATACTTATCGCGTACACAATGCCCTTTTTGCCGTCGGCATATCGTTTCATTGCGTCATACAGTCTGCCGATGCTTGTCTGCCTGTTCAGCTTCTCGTTCATCTCCTTTATCTGATAGTCGCCGTCGGTTCCACGTTTCTTCAGTTCGTTTATCAGTCTTTGCTCCTCACTCTCCCGTCTTATCGACACATAGTCGAATACCGACAGATAGCCCCTTTTGATAAACTCCGCAATGCTCCACGACGACACCAGCTTATCAAACAGATCCGTAAATCCCTTACCGTTCAGTCTGCATGGAGTGGCGGTCATCCCCAGTTTCTTAGCCTCAGGATACCTACGCCACAGTTCCATATACGACTCCGCCAGCGCATGGTGTGCCTCGTCAATAACAATCAAACTCGGCATCTCGTCCTTCACATCCTCCCAATGCCTTGACAGCCATTGAATAGACAGGACGCGGATCTCACTGGCGTGAGATAATTGAGAATTGATAATTGAAAATGGAGAATTATGATTTGCTTTGTTGCTGTTTACAGGCCCTAAACAATGTTCATCACTATCCGATTGTGAAGCATTGTTCTGTTTTATACAATCATGAGATGCAGTTCTGTCTAACCCCGTTATGCATTGTGGAGCATTGTTCGGTTTAGCCCAATTATGAAACGCAGTTCGGTTTAACCCAATTATGCATTGTGAAACGCAGTTCGGTCTAACCCAATTATGAATTATGAATTGTTCAACCGTTTCCCTTATCTGTTCCACTAGTTCTCGTCTGTGCGCGACAATCCACACGCTACGCGTCCGTCCCGGATTTTCATCTTTTGTATTTAGTTCTTCATTAACGAGTGCAGCTAGTACTCTCGTCTTTCCGGTTCCGGTAGGCATCTGCACCATCACGCTCTTGCATCTCTGCCATTCGTCCATGATGCGTGCCTTAATATCAGTCTGATAGTCGCGTAAGTAAGACAATGATTTTTAAGTGAAAGTTCCTTTGGGGGAGTTAAAGGAGTTATAGTAGTTAAAGTAGTTAGAGTCAATAGCCAACGTAGTGCTTGCGACAAGCAGGAGCAAAAGCAATTAAAAATTAAGAATTAAAAAATTCCTTCTGTTGGTTTATGTCAGCAGTTATGGTGGCTATATCAAACGCCAACGTAGTACTTGCGACAGGAGTCCACAAAGTACATAACAATTGTGAAACGCAGTT